>NZ_JAVUPQ010000058.1:0-26422 GCF_032029835.1 Escherichia sp. AM3
TCGGTGGAGCTGCATGACAAAGTCATCGGGCATTATCTGAACATAAAACACTATCAATAAGTTGGAGTCATTACCAACAGGCAGAACTGATTGCGCTAAGCAATGCTGAGTCTCTACAACGCCAGGAGTTGAGCGACAATTTTCATACCATTAAAGAGAACTGGCATCGTTTAATGAATCGTCAGCGGTGGCTTGATTACTGGCAAAATATTTATTCGCGCTCGCTTAGCGTTCTTCCCTACTTTCTGTTATTGCCGCAGTTTATTAGCGGGCAGATCAATCTGGGCGGACTGATGAAATCGCGCCAGGCATTTATGCTGGTATCGAACAATTTAAGCTGGTTTATTTATAAATATGACGAACTTGCTGAACTGGCTGCGGTTATCGATCGCTTGTATGAGTTCCATCAACTCACTGAACAGCGCCCTACGAATAAGCCTAAAAATTGCCAACATGCGGTACAAGTGGCTGATGCGAGTATTCGTACGCCTGATAATAAGATCATATTAGAGAACCTAAACTTTCATGTTTCGCCAGGCAAATGGCTATTACTGAAAGGTTACTCTGGTGCGGGAAAAACCACACTGCTTAAAACATTATCCCACTGCTGGCCGTGGTTTAAAGGTGATATTTCTTCTCCTGCTGACAGTTGGTATGTGTCACAAACACCGTTAATTAAAACCGGCTTACTGAAAGAGATTATTTGTAAAGCACTTCCTCTGCCCGTAGACGATAAATCGTTGAGCGAAATACTGCATCAGGTTGGTCTGGGGAAATTGGCTGCGCGTATTCATGACCACGATCGCTGGGGAGATATTCTTTCCAGCGGCGAAAAACAACGTATCGCCCTGGCACGATTAATTTTACGACGTCCGAAATGGATATTTCTTGACGAAACTACCTCTCATCTTGAGGAACAAGAGGCTATCCGCTTACTGCGTTTAGTGCGTGAAAAACTACCCACAAGCGGCGTCATTATGGTTACACATCAACCCGGTGTCTGGAACCTGGCCGATGATATTTGTGACATTAGCGCGGTTTTATAAAAACAATAAAAGCCCTGCTGTACGGAGATATAAATAAATGAAGCGAGTTCTTATTCCTGGCGTCATTTTATGTGGCGCTGATGTGGCGCAGGCCGTCGATGACAAAAACATGTACATGCATTTTTTTGAAGAGATGACGGTCTATGCTCCTGTCCCTGTACCCGTAAACGGCAACACGCATTACACCAGTGAAAGCATCGAGCGTTTACCGACCGGGAATGGCAATATCAGCGATCTGCTGAGAACCAACCCTGCGGTACGCATGGATTCAACGCAAAGTACCTCGTTGAACCAGGGAGATATTCGCCCGGAGAAAATCTCTATTCACGGTGCGTCGCCCTACCAGAATGCCTATTTGATTGATGGTATTAGTGCCACTAATAACCTGAACCCAGCGAATGAGTCCGATGCCAGTAGTGCAACCAATATTAGCGGGATGTCACAGGGGTATTATCTTGATGTCAGCTTACTGGACTATGTGACGCTTTATGACAGTTTTGTGCCGGTTGAATTCGGTCGTTTCAATGGCGGGGTAATTGATGCAAAGATCAAACGCTTCAACGCTGATGATAGCAGCGTGAAACTGGGTTATCACACTACGCGTTCGGACTGGTTAACATCGCATATCGATGAGAATAACAAGAGCGCATTTAATCAAGGTTCTTCAGGAAGTACTTATTACTCTCCAGATTTTAAAAAGAACTTTTATACCTTGTCGTTTAATCAGGAACTCGCTGATAACTTTGGCGTTACCGCCGGTTTATCGCGCCGCCAGTCTGATATCACCCGTGCGGATTATGTTTCGAATGACGGCATTGTCGCCGGTCGGGCACAGTATAAAAACGTTATCGATACTGCATTGAGCAAATTTACCTGGTTTGCCAGCGACCGCTTTACCCACGATTTAACCTTAAAATATACCGGCTCCAGCCGTGATTATAATACCAGCACCTTCCCGCAGTCTGATCGCGAAATGGGTAATAAATCCTATGGTCTGGCATGGGATATGGATACGCAGCTCGCATGGGCCAAACTACGTACCACCGTTGGTTGGGATCATATTAGTGATTATACCCGTCACGATCATGACATCTGGTACACCGAACTTTCATGTACATATGGTGATATTACAGGGCGTTGCACCCGTGGCGGATTAGGACACATTTCCCAGGCTGTAGATAATTACACCTTCAAAACACGCCTGGACTGGCAAAAATTCGCCGTGGGTAATGTTTCGCATCAAACCTACTTCGGCGCGGAATACATCTATTCCGATGCATGGACTGAACGCCATAACCAGTCTGAATCCTATGTGATTAATGCTGCCGGAAAGAAAACTAACCATACCATTTACCATAAAGGTAAAGGCAGCCTGGGAATTGACAACTACACACTGTATATGGCGGATCGCATTAGCTGGCGTAATGTGTCATTAATGCCCGGCGTGCGGTATGACTATGACAACTATCTGTCAAACCACAATATCTCCCCGCGCTTTATGACGGAATGGGATATTTTTGCTGATCAAACCTCAATGATTACCGCAGGTTATAACCGTTACTATGGTGGGAATATTCTTGATATGGGATTACGTGATATCCGCAATAGCTGGACGGAATCGGTATCAGGCAATAAAACCCTGACGCGTTATCAGGATTTGAAAACGCCTTATAACGATGAACTGGCAATGGGATTGCAGCAAAAAATCGGTAAGAACGTTATTGCGCGCGCAAACTATGTTTACCGTGAAGCGCATGATCAAATCAGCAAAAGCAGTCGTACCGACAGCGCGACTAAAACCACCATTACTGAATATAACAACGATGGCAAAACCAAAACGCATTCGTTCAACCTCAGTTTTGAGCTGGCCGAACCCCTGCATATCCGCCAGGTAGATATTAACCCACAAATTGTCTTTAGCTATATCAAGAGCAAGGGCAACTTGTCGTTAAACAATGGTTATGAGGAGAGCAATACCGGTGATAACCAGGTGGTTTATAACGGTAATCTGGTCTCTTACGATAGCGTTCCAGTGGCAGATTTTAATAACCCATTAAAGATCTCCTTAAACATGGATTTCACGCATCAACCGAGCGGGTTAGTGTGGGCGAATACGCTGGCCTGGCAAGAAGCGCGTAAAGCTCGCATTATCCTGGGTAAGGCGAATGCGCAATACATCAGCGAATATTCAGATTACAAGCAGTATGTTGACGAAAAACTGGATAGCAGCCTGACCTGGGACACCCGCTTGTCCTGGACGCCACAATTTCTGCAACAACAAAACCTGACGATCAGTGCCGATATTCTCAATGTACTGGATAGCAAAACCGCTGTTGATACAACGAATACCGGTGTGGCGACCTACGCCAGTGGCCGTACTTTCTGGCTTGATGTCAGCATGAAATTTTAATAGTTCGGATTTTACTTAACCGGGTAAATTCGCCCGGTTTTCGCATGGAGATAATTATGAGAAACCTCTGTTTCTTACTGACATTAGTGGCAACTCTGTTGCTCCCAGGGCGGCTGATTGCCGCCTTACCGCAGGATGAAAAGTTAATTACCGGGCAACTGGACAATGGCTTGCGATATATGATTTATCCGCATGCTCATCCAAAGGATCAGGTAAATTTATGGCTGCAAATTCATACCGGTTCATTGCAGGAAGAAGACAATGAGCGCGGCGTGGCTCATTTTGTAGAACATATGATGTTTAACGGCACAAAAACATGGCCGGGTAATAAAGTCATCGAAACATTTGAGTCAATGGGCCTGCGTTTTGGTCGCGATGTTAATGCCTATACCAGCTATGACGAAACGGTGTATCAGGTGAGTTTGCCGACTACGCAGAAACAAAATCTGCAACAAGTGATGGCAATCTTCAGTGAATGGAGTAATGCCGCAAGCTTTGAAAAACTCGAAGTAGACGCTGAACGCGGCGTAATTACTGAGGAATGGCGTGCCCATCAGGATGCGAAATGGCGCACCTCTCAGGCGCGCCGCCCTTTCCTGCTGGCTAATACCCGTAATTTAGACCGTGAACCTATCGGCCTGATGGATACTGTCGCCACGGTCACACCGGCACAATTGCGCCAATTTTATCAACGCTGGTATCAACCAAATAATATGACCTTTATCGTGGTTGGCGATATCGACAGTAAAGAAGCGCTGGCGCTGATAAAGGATAATTTAAGTAAGCTTCCGGCTAACAAAGCAGCTGAAAATCGCGTCTGGCCGACAAAAGCCGAAAATCACCTGCGCTTTAATATCATTAATGATAAAGAAAACCGGGTGAACGGCATCGCACTCTATTATCGCCTGCCAAAGGTGCAAGTGAGCGATGAGCAAAGCTTTATCGAACAAGCTGAATGGAGCATGTTAGTTCAGCTGTTCAATCAACGTCTGCAGGAACGCATACAATCGGGCGAGTTGAAGACTATTTCTGGCGGTACTGCACGCAGCGTTAAAATTGCACCCGATTATCAGTCGCTGTTTTTCCGTGTAAATGCACGAGGCGATAATATGCAGGATGCTGCGAATGCATTAATGGCAGAGTTGGCAACCATTGATCAGCATGGTTTTTCTGCTGAAGAACTCGATGATGTCAAATCTACCCGCCTCACCTGGCTGAAAAATGCGGTTGATCAGCAAGCTGAACGTGATTTACGTATGCTGACCAGTCGCCTGGCATCCAGCTCATTAAATAATACGCCGTTCTTGTCGCCGGAAGAGACATATCAACTTTCGAAACGTCTGTGGCAGCAAATTACCGTGCAAAGTCTGGCGGAAAAATGGCAGCAGTTAAGAAAGAACCAGGACGCATTTTGGGAGCAAATGGTAAACAATGAGCTTGCCGCCAAAAAAGCATTGTCTCCTGCGGCTATCCTGGCGCTGGAAAAAGAGTACGCCAACAAAAAGCTGGCGGCTTACATCTTCCCAGGCAGAAATTTATCGTTAACAGTAGACGCTGACCCACAGGCGGAAATTAGCAGCAAAGAAACGCTGGCTGAGAATCTGACATCATTAACACTTTCCAATGGTGCAAGGGTTATTCTGGCAAAATCCGCGGGTGAAGAGCAAAAGCTACAAATTATTGCCGTATCGAATAAAGGCGATTTAAGTTTCCCTGCGCAGCAAAAATCACTTATCGCGCTGGCAAATAAAGCAGTTAGCGGAAGCGGCGTTGGCGAACTCTCCTCTTCCAGCCTGAAACGCTGGAGTGCGGAAAACTCGGTAACCATGAGCAGTAAAGTCAGTGGCATGAATACGTTGCTCTCCGTTAGCGCGCGGACTAATAACCCTGAACCTGGTTTCCAGTTGATTAACCAGCGAATCACCCACAGCACGATTAACGACAATATTTGGGCATCGCTACAAAATGCTCAAATTCAGGCGTTGAAAACGCTCGACCAGCGTCCAGCGGAGAAATTCGCCCAGCAGATGTATGAGACGCGCTATGCTGATGACCGCACGAAATTACTGCAAGAAAATCAGATTGCACAGTTTACTGCCGCAGATGCGCTGGCTGCCGATCGCCAGTTGTTTTCATCTCCAGCGGATATCACGTTTGTCATTGTCGGTAATGTCTCAGAAGACAAACTCGTGGCGTTAATTACGCGTTACTTAGGATCAATCAAACACTCTGATTCGCCATTAGCCGCAGGTAAACCATTAACTCGCGCGACGGACAACGCATCGGTTACTGTAAAAGAACAAAATGAACCTGTGGCACAGGTTTCACAGTGGAAGCGTTATGATTCCCGGACACCTGTTAATCTGGCGACGCGTATGGCGCTCGATGCTTTTAACGTCGCACTGGCAAAAGATCTACGTGTTAATATTCGTGAATAGGCATCTGGAGCATACAGCGTTTCTTCTCGCCTCTCGGTTGATCCTCAGGCCAAAGATATCAGTCATTTGCTGGCTTTTACTTGTCAACCAGAACGACATGATGAACTGTTAACGTTAGCGAATGAAGTGATGGTTAAGCGTCTGGCTAAAGGGATCAGTGAGCAAGAACTGAATGAATACCAGCAAAACGTTCAGCGCAGCCTCGATATCCAACAGCGTAGCGTTCAACAATTAGCGAACACCATTGTAAATAGTCTTATTCAATATGACGATCCTGCAGCATGGACTGAGCAGGAGCAATTGTTGAAACAAATGACGGTAGAGAATGTTAACACTGCCGTTAAACAATATCTTTCTCATCCGGTAAATACTTATACCGGAGTATTATTGCCAAAATAATAACAGCCCCGTCAACACATCGTTGGCGGGAATTTTAGCAATATTCGCCATTTTTATGTAATAATTTTATAAATGCGTTCAAAATAATAACTAAGTACTAATAGTGATATTTTAAGGTCTGATTTTTACGTGATAATTCAGGAGGCAAAGAATGCGCATAAAAATAACAGCATAAAACACCTGACCACCACCCAAGAACTCCCTATTATATTGTTTTTCAATGAAAAAACATTATTCGCGTAATATCTCATGATAAATAACATTAGGATTTTGTTATTTAAACCCGAGTCCTTTGCACTTGCTTACTTTATCGATAAATCCTACTTTTTTAATGCGATCCAATCATTTTAAGGAGTTTAAAATGGATAAGAAGCAAGTAACGGATTTAAGGTCGGAACTACTCGATTCACGTTTTGGTGCGAAGTCTATTTCCACTATCGCAGAATCAAAACGTTTTCCGCTGCACGAAATGCGCGACGATGTCGCATTTCAGATTATCAATGACGAATTATATCTTGATGGCAACGCTCGTCAGAACCTGGCCACTTTCTGCCAGACCTGGGACGACGACAATGTCCACAAGTTGATGGATTTATCCATTAACAAAAACTGGATCGACAAAGAAGAATATCCGCAATCCGCAGCCATCGACCTGCGTTGCGTAAATATGGTTGCCGATCTGTGGCATGCGCCTGCGCCGAAAAATGGTCAGGCCGTTGGCACCAACACCATTGGTTCTTCCGAGGCCTGTATGCTCGGCGGGATGGCGATGAAATGGCGTTGGCGCAAGCGTATGGAAGCTGCAGGCAAACCAACGGATAAACCGAACCTGGTGTGCGGTCCGGTACAAATCTGCTGGCATAAATTCGCCCGCTACTGGGATGTGGAGCTGCGTGAGATCCCTATGCGCCCCGGTCAGTTGTTTATGGACCCGAAACGCATGATTGAAGCCTGCGACGAAAACACCATCGGCGTGGTGCCGACTTTCGGCGTGACCTACACCGGTAACTATGAGTTCCCGCAGCCGCTGCACGATGCGCTGGATAAATTCCAGGCCGACACCGGTATCGACATCGACATGCACATCGACGCTGCCAGCGGTGGCTTCCTGGCACCGTTCGTCGCCCCGGATATCGTCTGGGACTTCCGCCTGCCGCGTGTGAAATCGATCAGTGCTTCAGGCCATAAATTCGGTCTGGCTCCGCTGGGCTGCGGCTGGGTTATCTGGCGTGACGAAGAAGCGCTGCCGCAGGAACTGGTGTTCAACGTTGACTACCTGGGTGGTCAGATTGGTACTTTTGCCATCAACTTCTCCCGCCCGGCGGGTCAGGTAATTGCACAGTACTATGAATTCCTGCGCCTCGGTCGTGAAGGCTATACCAAAGTACAGAACGCCTCTTACCAGGTTGCCGCTTATCTGGCGGATGAAATCGCCAAACTGGGGCCGTATGAGTTCATCTGTACCGGTCGCCCGGACGAAGGCATCCCGGCGGTTTGCTTCAAACTGAAAGAGGGTGAAGATCCGGGATACACCCTGTACGACCTCTCTGAACGTCTGCGTCTGCGCGGCTGGCAGGTTCCGGCCTTCACTCTCGGCGGTGAAGCCACCGACATCGTGGTGATGCGCATTATGTGCCGTCGCGGCTTCGAAATGGACTTTGCTGAACTGTTGCTGGAAGACTACAAAGCCTCCCTGAAATATCTCAGCGATCACCCGAAACTGCAGGGTATTGCCCAACAGAACAGCTTTAAACATACCTGATAACGTTTAACGGTAACGGTGTCCCGAAACGAACCCGTTTCGGGACAATTTCCAAAGTCTGTTCACTGGCATTAGCAACGGAAAATATTGTTCTGAATACGCTTCAGAACAAAACAGGTGCGGTTCCGACAGGAATACCGTTTTAGGGGGATAATATGGCTACATCAGTACAGACAGGTAAAGCTAAGCAGCTCACATTACTTGGATTCTTTGCCATAACGGCATCGATGGTAATGGCTGTTTATGAATACCCTACCTTCGCAACATCGGGCTTTTCATTAGTCTTCTTCCTGCTATTAGGCGGGATTTTATGGTTTATTCCCGTGGGACTTTGTGCTGCGGAAATGGCCACCGTCGACGGCTGGGAAGAAGGTGGTGTCTTCGCCTGGGTATCAAATACTCTGGGGCCGAGATGGGGATTTGCAGCGATCTCATTTGGCTATCTGCAAATCGCCATTGGTTTTATTCCGATGCTCTATTTCGTGTTAGGGGCACTCTCCTACATCCTGAAATGGCCAGCGCTGAATGAAGACCCCATTACCAAAACTATTGCAGCACTCATCATTCTTTGGGCGCTGGCATTAACGCAGTTTGGTGGCACGAAATACACGGCGCGAATTGCTAAAGTTGGCTTCTTCGCCGGTATCCTGTTACCTGCATTTATTTTGATCGCATTAGCGGCTATTTATCTGCACTCCGGTGCCCCCGTTGCTATCGAAATGGATTCGAAGACCTTCTTCCCTGACTTCTCTAAAGTGGGCACCCTGGTAGTATTTGTTGCCTTCATTTTGAGTTATATGGGCGTAGAAGCATCCGCAACCCACGTCAATGAAATGAGCAACCCAGGGCGCGACTATCCGTTGGCTATGTTACTGCTGATGGTGGCGGCAATCTGCTTAAGCTCTGTTGGTGGTTTGTCTATTGCGATGGTCATTCCGGGTAATGAAATCAACCTCTCCGCAGGGGTAATGCAAACCTTTACCGTTCTGATGTCCCATGTGGCACCAGAAATTGAGTGGACGGTTCGCGTGATCTCCGCACTGCTGTTGCTGGGTGTTCTGGCGGAAATCGCCTCCTGGATTGTTGGTCCTTCTCGCGGGATGTATGTCACAGCGCAGAAAAACCTGCTGCCAGCGGCATTCGCTAAAATGAACAAAAATGGCGTACCGGTAACGCTGGTCATTTCGCAGCTGGTGATTACGTCTATCGCGTTGATCATCCTCACCAATACCGGTGGCGGTAACAACATGTCCTTCCTGATCGCACTGGCGCTGACGGTGGTGATTTATCTGTGTGCTTATTTCATGCTGTTTATTGGCTACATTGTGTTGGTTCTTAAACATCCTGACTTAAAACGCACATTTAATATCCCTGGTGGTAAAGGAGTGAAACTGGTCGTGGCAATTGTCGGTCTGCTGACTTCAATTATGGCGTTTATTGTTTCCTTCCTGCCGCCGGATAACATCCAGGGTGATTCTACCGATATGTATGTTGAATTACTGGTTGTTAGTTTCCTGGTGGTACTTGCCCTGCCCTTTATTCTCTATGCTGTTCATGATCGTAAAGGCAAAGCAAATACCGGCGTCACTCTGGAGCCAATCAACAGTCAGAACGCACCAAAAGGTCACTTCTTCCTGCACCCGCGTGCACGTTCACCACACTATATTGTGATGAATGACAAGAAACACTAACCATGTCTGAATGGTTATAAGACAAGGGAGCGATAATTCATCGCTCCCTTTTTCGTGCTTGCTGTCGTATTGACTTAACGGGGATAAGTACGAGAATGAGCGCACATCTGTTTACCGGAAACCAGCACATATGGATATCTGCTCCCGAAACGAGAAATTAGCGATTAGAAGACCGGCGATACTGGTTGCACTGGCACTTTTACTGTGTAGTTGTAAAAGCACGCCTCCAGAGTCCATGGTGACACCACCAGCGGGTTCAAAGCCACCAGCCACGACGCAACAATCGTCACAACCGATGCGTGGCATCTGGCTGGCCACGGTGTCTCGCCTCGACTGGCCACCGGTTTCCTCGGTTAACATTAGTAATCCCACCAGCCGGGCCCGTGTACAACAACAGGCGATGATCGACAAACTGGATCATCTGCAACGTCTCGGTATAAACACGGTCTTTTTCCAGGTCAAGCCGGACGGTACCGCCCTGTGGCCATCGAAAATTTTGCCGTGGTCCGATCTTATGACCGGTAAGATTGGTGAAAATCCGGGTTACGATCCGCTGCAATTTATGCTCGACGAAGCCCACAAGCGTGGGATGAAAGTACACGCCTGGTTTAACCCCTATCGCGTATCGGTTAATACGAAGCCCGGTACTATCAGGGAACTGAATAGCACTCTGTCTCAACAACCGGCGAGCGTCTATGTGCAACACCGCGACTGGATCAGAACGTCTGGCGATCGCTTTGTCCTCGACCCGGGCATCCCTGAGGTTCAGGACTGGATCACATCAATAGTCGCAGAAGTGGTTTCCCGCTATCCCGTAGATGGCGTGCAGTTTGACGACTATTTCTATACGGAGTCACCGGGTTCACGGCTAGTTGATAACGAAACGTACCGTAAATACGGAGGCGCATTTGCGTCAAAAGCAGACTGGCGGCGCAACAATACTCAGCAGTTAATTGCAAAGGTATCGCACACCATTAAAAGCATTAAGCCGGGAGTCGAATTTGGTGTTAGCCCGGCAGGCGTGTGGCGTAACCGATCACACGATCCGCTCGGTTCCGATACCCGAGGCGCGGCAGCCTATGACGAATCCTACGCTGACACCCGTCGATGGGTGGAACAAGGATTGCTGGATTACATTGCTCCCCAAATTTACTGGCCGTTCTCACGGAGTGCCGCGCGTTATGACGTGTTGGCAAAATGGTGGGCGGATGTCGTTAAACCGACCAGGACCCGCCTGTATATCGGTATCGCCTTCTATAAAGTGGGTGAACCTTCAAAGATAGAGCCAGACTGGATGATTAACGGCGGCGTACCGGAGCTGAAAAAGCAGCTCGATCTTAACGATGCGGTACCAGAAATTAGCGGCACCATCTTGTTCCGTGAGGACTATCTGAATAAACCGCAGACTCAACAAGCGGTCAGCTATCTGCAAAGTCGTTGGGGCAGTTAAACTCCCATTCTTACTTTGTAACAAGCCGGTGCTTTACCCACCGGCTTGTTACCCTCTTGAACTATCCCACTAGTAATCATGCTTACTAAAGTCAAATTAAACACGCAATTAACTACACTTAGTTAAACAACCATAAATCCCCTAATAAAAATGTATGAATATGAAAAAACATACGATATTCGCTGTCACCGAAAAATAATTACGATGGGCTATACTCTTCTGAAGAACAGTAGCGTAGATTGAAACTGTCCTAAATTGCTTATTTCTTTTCAGTATATCTTCATATTTCAGGAGAATATGGTGCAGTTAGTCGATCTCGCACGTTGCGTTTCGTTTTGATTCCGTCTGATTTCCCAGCCTTATAAGGGTGTGAATTATGGAGATGTATTTTAAAAGAATGAAAGATGAGTGGACCGGACTTGTCGAACAGGCAGATCCGCCCATTCGTGCTAAAGCCGCGGAAATTGCCGTTGCGCATGCTCATTATCTGAGTATTGAGTTTTATCGAATTGTCCGCATCGACCCGCATGCCGAAGAATTCTTGAGTAATGAACAAGTTGAGCGGCAGTTGAAAAGTGCGATGGAGCGCTGGATTATTAACGTGCTTTCTGCCCAGGTTGACGATGTCGAAAGGCTAATACAAATCCAGCATACCGTCGCGGAAGTGCATGCCCGCATAGGAATTCCGGTAGAAATTGTCGAGATGGGGTTTCGGGTGCTGAAAAAAATCCTCTATCCGGTAATCTTCTCTTCGGATTATTCTGCCGCAGAAAAACTTCAGGTCTACCATTTCTCGATTAACAGTATTGATATCGCTATGGAAGTGATGACCCGCGCGTTTACCTTTAGTGACAGTAGTGCCTCAAAGGAAGATGAAAACTATCGTATCTTCTCGTTACTGGAAAACGCCGAAGAAGAAAAAGAACGGCAAATAGCCTCAATACTTTCATGGGAAATAGATATTATCTATAAAGTCCTGCTGGATTCTGATTTAGGCAGTAGTTTGCCTTTAAGCCAGGCTGATTTTGGCCTGTGGTTTAACCATAAAGGTCGACATTATTTTAGCGGCATTGCCGAAGTGGGCCATATCTCCCGTCTGATTCAGGATTTCGACGGTATTTTCAATCAAACCATGCGTAACACCAGGAATTTGAATAACAGAAGTCTGCGGGTGAAATTTTTATTACAGATAAGAAATACCGTATCGCAAATTATTACCTTGCTGCGTGAATTGTTTGAAGAAGTATCGCGCCACGAAGTCGGTATGGATGTACTGACGAAATTACTTAACCGCCGTTTCCTGCCGACTATCTTCAAACGCGAAATTGCCCATGCCAACCGGACCGGTACACCGCTGTCAGTGCTGATTATTGACGTTGATAAATTCAAAGAGATCAACGATACGTGGGGCCATAACACTGGCGATGAAATTCTGCGTAAAGTCTCTCAAGCCTTTTATGACAACGTCCGCAGTAGTGATTATGTTTTCCGCTACGGGGGCGATGAATTTATCATTGTATTGACTGAAGCTTCTGAAAACGAAACGTTACGTACCGCAGAACGTATTCGCAGTCGGGTGGAGAAAACCAAACTGAAAGCCGCAAACGGCGAGGATATTGCCCTCTCACTTTCCATCGGTGCCGCCATGTTTAATGGTCATCCTGACTATGAGCGCCTCATTCAAATAGCCGATGAAGCTCTGTATATCGCCAAAAGACGAGGTAGAAACCGTGTTGAACTCTGGAAAGCCAGTCTTTAGATGCGCCAGGATGCAGAGGTAATCATGAAGCTAACCGATGCGGAAAATGCCGCCGATGGCATTTTTTTCCCCGCCCTTGAACAAAATATGATGGGCGCGGTGTTAATTAACGAAAATGATGAAGTGATGTTTTTCAACCCCGCCGCAGAGAAGCTCTGGGGATACAAACGTGAAGAAGTCATTGGCAATAACATTGATATGCTGATTCCGCGGGATTTGCGTCCTGCGCATCCTGAATACATTCGTCATAACCGTGAAGGCGGTAAAGCGCGTGTTGAGGGGATGAGTCGGGAGCTGCAGCTGGAGAAAAAAGACGGCAGTAAAATCTGGATCCGTTTTGCGCTATCGAAAGTGAGCGCCGAGGGGAAAGTTTATTACCTGGCGCTGGTACGGGATGCCAGCGTAGAAATGGCGCAAAAAGAACAGACCCGACAATTGATTATTGCCGTTGACCATCTCGACCGACCGGTGATTGTCCTCGATCCGGAACGCCATATTGTGCAGTGCAATCGCGCATTTACCGAAATGTTTGGTTACTGCATTAGCGAAGCCAGCGGTATGCAGCCCGATACACTCCTGAACATTCCTGAATTCCCTGCCGATAACCGCATTCGTTTACAACAGTTGCTATGGAAAACCGCCCGCGATCAGGACGAATTTCTGCTGTTGACGCGCACCGGTGAAAAAATCTGGATTAAAGCCTCTATCAGCCCGGTTTATGACGTGCTCGCGCATCTGCAGAACCTGGTAATGACTTTCTCGGATATCACCGAAGAACGGCAGATTCGCCAGCTTGAAGGCAATATTCTCGCCGCCATGTGCAGCAGCCCGCCATTTCATGAAATGGGGGAAATCATTTGTCGTAACATCGAATCTGTACTCAACGAATCGCATGTTTCGCTGTTCGCACAGCGCAACGGGATGCCGATACACTGGGCGTCATCTTCCCACGGTGCAGAAATTCAAAATGCGCAAAGCTGGTCAGCGACCATTCGTCAGCGTGATGGCGCGCCTGCGGGGATCCTGCAAATTAAAACCTCGTCAGGAGCAGAAACCAGCGCCTTTATCGAACGCGTGGCAGATATCAGCCAGCATATGGCCGCGCTGGCGCTGGAACAGGAAAAAAGCCGTCAGCATATTGAACAACTCATCCAATTTGATCCGATGACCGGTCTGCCAAATCGCAATAACCTGCACAATTACTTCGATGACCTGGTCGACAAAGCCGTCTCTCCCGTGGTGTATCTCATCGGTGTTGACCATATTCAGGATGTGATTGATAGCCTTGGCTATGCGTGGGCCGATCAGGCATTGCTGGAAGTGGTCAATCGCTTTCGTGAAAAACTCAAACCGGATCAGTATCTCTGTCGTATCGAAGGTACGCAGTTTGTCCTCGTGAGCCTCGAAAACGACGTCAGTAACATTACCCAAATCGCCGATGAGCTACGGAATGTGGTCAGCAAGCCGATAATGATTGACGATAAACCCTTCCCGCTTACCTTGAGTATTGGCATCAGCTACGACGTGGGTAAAAACCGCGATTACTTGCTCTCCACTGCTCACAATGCAATGGATTATATTCGCAAGAATGGCGGTAACGGCTGGCAGTTCTTCAGCCCGGCGATGAACGAAATGGTAAAAGAGCGTTTGGTTTTAGGCGCAGCGCTGAAAGAAGCGATTAGCAATAACCAACTGAAACTGGTTTACCAGCCGCAAATCTTCGCAGAAACGGGTGAACTGTACGGCATCGAAGCCCTTGCTCGCTGGCACGATCCCCTGCATGGTCATGTGCCCCCTTCACGGTTTATTCCTCTCGCAGAAGAGATTGGTGAAATCGAAAATATTGGGCGCTGGGTCATCGCGGAAGCTTGCCGTCAGTTAGCAGAATGGCGTAGCCAGAATATTCATATCCCGGCGTTATCCGTGAACTTGTCGGCGCTGCACTTTCGCAGTAATCAACTGCCTTATCAGGTGTCTGATGCAATGCACGCCTGGGGTATTGACGGCCACCAGCTGACGGTAGAAATCACGGAAAGCATGATGATGGAACACGATACCGAAATCTTTAAGCGCATTCAGATCCTGCGTGATATGGGCGTGGGCTTATCGGTAGATGATTTTGGTACGGGCTTTTCCGGATTATCCCGCTTAGTCAGTCTTCCGGTAACGGAAATCAAAATTGACAAAAGTTTTGTCGATCGTTGTCTGACCGAAAAACGCATCCTTGCCTTACTTGAAGCCATTACCAGCATTGGGCAAAGCCTCAATTTAACCGTCGTGGCGGAAGGCGTCGAAACCAAAGAGCAATTTGAGATGCTACGCAAGATCCACTGTCGCGTTATTCAGGGATATTTCTTTTCCCGCCCCCTACCCGCCGAAGAAATTCCAGGCTGGATGAGCAGCGTGTTACCGCTGAAAATCTGACAAATTCCTCTCGCCCGCACTCGCGGGTTTTCATTTAACGTGACACTGTCACTTAAATACTGTGATTTCAGCTACGATTCCGGGAGATTCCTTCCTTAACTTCCCCTCTTGCACCAAAACTGCACTACGCTGCACAAATGTTGATCAAAAGTTAAAAAATATAACTTTAAGCCAGCATTCTGGCGCTTATCCCGGCATGGCATGAGATCTGCATAAGCGGAAAGCGCAGCAATTTTTGTCTTATACAGGAACCGTTTATGTCGGATACCACCGAACTGGTTGATTTAGCCGTAATCTTCCCTGATCTGGAGATCGAATTGAAATACGCCTGCGCTGATAACATCACAGGTAAAGCTATTTATCAGCAAGCGCGTTGTCTGTTACACAAGGATGCGATTACCGCGCTGGCGAAAAGTATCAGCATCGCCCAGCTGTCAGGGTTACAACTGGTGATTTACGATGCGTATCGCCCACAACAAGCACAGGCGATGTTGTGGCAAGCCTGCCCAGACCCGCAATATGTTGTTGATGTGACGGTCGGTTCTAATCACAGCCGTGGCACGGCGATCGACCTGACGCTTCGTGATGAGCACGGGAACATCCTCGATATGGGCGCAGGGTTCGATGAAATGCACGAGCGCTCCCATGCCTATCACCCTTCCGTCCCGCCCGCCGCTCAGCGCAATCGGCTGTTGCTGAATGCGATAATGACTGGTGGCGGTTTTGTCGGTATCTCCAGCGAATGGTGGCACTTCGAATTACCCCAGGCAGCGAGTTACCCTCTGCTCGCTGATCAATTCTCTTGTTTTATATCCCCTGGCACACAGCACGTCAGTTAATCAGGAAACTGTCATGAAGAGATCGATATCGTTTCGTCCCACATTGCTCGCGCTCGTCCTTGCCACAAATTTCCCGGTTGCGCACGCCGCCGTACCAAAAGATATGCTGGTGATTGGTAAGGCCGCCGATCCACAAACCCGCGACCCGGCGGTAACAATAGATAATAACGACTGGACAGTGACCTACCCGTCTTATCAGCGGCTGGTTCAGTACAAAACGGACGGTGATAAAGGCTCAACCGACGTTGAAGGCGATCTGGCAAGTAGCTGGAAAGCGTCTGACGATCAAAAAGAGTGGACGTTCACCCTGAAAGATAATGCTAAATTTGCCGATGGCACACCTGTCACTGCCGAAGCAGTAAAACTTTCTTTTGAGCGGCTACTAAAAATCGGCCAGGGGCCAGCAGAAGCATTTCCCAAAGATTTAAAGATTGATGCTCCCGACGAACATACGGTGAAGTTTACCCTTAGCCAGCCATTCGCACCGTTCCTCTACACGCTGGCGAATGACGGTGCATCCATTATCAATCCGGCGGTGTTAAAGGAACATGCAGCGGATGATGCCCGCGGCTTCCTCGCGCAAAATACCGCCGGTTCCGGACCATTTATGCTGAAAAGCTGGCAAAAAGGTCAGCAATTAGTTCTGGTGCCAAATCCGCATTACCCTGGCAATAAACCGAACTTTAAGCGAGTATCGGTAAAAATTATTGGTGAAAGTGCCTCCCGTCGCCTGCAGCTCTCCCGTGGTGATATTGACATTGCCGATGCGCTGCCGGTGGATCAACTCAACGCCCTGAAGCAGGAAAACAAAGTCAATGTGGCAGAGTATCCGTCACTGCGCGTCACCTACCTGTATCTGAATAACAGCAAAGCGCCACTTAATCAGGCGGATCTGCGTCGGGCCATTTCCTGGTCTACCGATTACCAGGGAATGGTTAACGGCATTCTGAGTGGTAACGGAAAACAGATGCGCGGCCCGATTCCGGAAGGCATGTGGGGCTACGATGCGACGGCAATGCAATACAACCATGACGAAACGAAAGCCAAAGCTGAATGGGATAAAGTGACGAACAAACCCACCAGCCTGACGTTTCTCTATTCTGATAATGATCCGAACTGGGAGCCTATTGCTCTGGCGACACAATCCAGTCTCAACAAGCTGGGCATCAATGTGAAGCTGGAAAAGCTGGCGAACGCCACCATGCGCGACAGAGTGGGTAAAGGTGATTACGACATTGCGATTGGCAACTGGAGTCCGGATTTTGCCGACCCGTATATGTTTATGAATTACTGGTTTGAGTCAGACAAAAAAGGTCTGCCGGGTAACCGCTCGTTCTATGAAAACAGTGAGGTCGATAAGTTACTGCGCAATGCGCTTGCGACCACCGACCAGACGCAGCGTACCCGGGACTACCAGCAGGCACAGAAAATCGTCATTGATGACGCTGCTTATATGTACCTGTTCCAGAAAAACTACCAACTGGCGATGAACAAAGGGGTGAAAGGCTTTGTGTTCAATCCCATGCTGGAACAGGTCTTCAATATCAATACCATGAGTAAATAACGTGACCTTCTGGAGTATTTTACGCCAACGCTGCTGGGGGCTGGTGCTCGTGGTGGCGGGCGTCTGCGTGATTACGTTTATTATCTCGCATCTGATCCCTGGTGATCCGGCGCGGTTACTGGCGGGTGACCGCGCCAGCGATGCTATCGTGGAAAATATTCGCCAGCAACTGGGACTGGACCAGCCACTGTATGTACAGTTTTACCGCTACGTCAGCGACCTGTTTCATGGTGACCTGGGAACATCCATTCGTACCGGGCGTCCGGTGCTGGAAGAGTTGCGTATATTTTTCCCGGCGACGCTGGAGCTGGCATTTTGCGCGCTGCTACTGGCACTCCTGATTGGCATCCCGCTGGGCATACTCTCTGCAGTCTGGCGAAATCGCTGGCTGGATCATCTGGTGCGAATAATGGCCATTACCGGAATCTCCACACCTGCGTTCTGGCTTGGGCTGGGCGTCATTGTGCTGTTTTATGGTCATCTGCAAATTCTTCCCGGCGGCGGAAGGCTTGATTACTGGCTGGATCCACCAACGCACGTTACCGGCTTTTATCTGCTCGATGCGCTGCTTGAAGGTAACGGTGAAGTCTTCTTCAATGCGCTGCAACATCTCATCTTACCGGCATTAACGCTGGCGTTCGTTCACCTGGGAATTGTCGCTCGCCAGATCCGCTCAGCGATGCTGGAACAATTGAGTGAAGACTACATTCGTACCGCCCGGGCCAGCGGCTTGCCCGGCTGGTATATCGTTCTATGTTATGCGCTACCCAATGCGTTGATCCCATCGATTACCGTATTGGGGCTGGCGCTGGGCGATTTGTTGTATGGCGCAGTGCTCACCGAAACCGTTTTTGCCTGGCCCGGAATGGGTGCATGGGTAGTAACATCAATACAGGCGCTCGACTTCCCGGCAGTGATGGGCTTTGCCGTCGTGGTTTCATTTGCTTATGTGCTGGTCAACCTGGTGGTGGATTTGCTCTATTTGTGGATTGATCCGCGTATCGGACATGGAGGTGGTGAATGATGCTAAGCGAGGAAACGTCCGTCGTACGCCCACAAAAACAAACGCGATTTAACGGTGCAAAACTGGTATGGATGCTGAAAGGCAGTCCGCTCACCGTGACCGGCGCAGTCATCATTGTATTAATGCTACTGATGATGATTTTTTCACCGTGGCTGGCGACGCATGATCCCAACGCCATTGATTTAACCACCCGCCTTTTGCCGCCTTCTGCGGCGCACTGGTTTGGCACCGATGAAGTGGGACGCGATCTGTTTAGCCGCGTACTGGTCGGCAGTCAGCAATCAATTCTCGCCGGATTAGTCGTAGTTGCCATTGCGGGTATGATTGGTTCGCTACTCGGATGTCTATCCGGTGTGCTTGGCGGACGCGCAGACGCCATCATCATGCGCATCATGGACATTATGCTGTCGATTCCTTCGTTGGTACTGACAATGGCACTGGCTGCCGCTCTCGGGCCGAGTTTGTTTAACGCCATGCTGGCGATTGCTATAGTGCGAATTCCGTTTTATGTGCGCCTGGCGCGGGGGCAAGCATTAGTTGTACGCCAGTATACCTATGTTCAGGCGGCGAAAACCTTTGGCGCGTCGCGTTGGCATCTGATCAGCTGGCATATTTTACGTAATTCCCTGCCGCCGCTGATCGTGCAGGCATCGCTGGATATCGGTAGCGCGATTTTAATGGCCGCCACGTTGGGATTTATTGGCCTGGGTGCTCAACAACCGAGTGCTGAATGGGGCGCGATGGTAGCAAATGGTCGCAACTATGTACTCGATCAGTGGTGGTATTGCGCATTTCCGGGGGCAGCGATTTTGCTTACCGCCGTCGGGTTTAATCTCTTTGGTGATGGTATTCGCGATCTGCTTGACCCGAAAGCAGGAGGAAAGCAGTCATGACCCAACCCGTTCTGGACATTCAACAACTGCATTTGAGTTTCCCCGGTTTTAACGGTGATGTTCACGCGCTCAACAATGTGTCCTTGCAGATTAACCGCGGTGAAATTGTCGGTCTGGTGGGAGAATCCGGCTCAGGTAAATCAGTCACCGCAATGCTGATTATGCGTCTGCTACCGACGGGCAGTTATTGCGTACATCGGGGGCAGATTTCCCTGCTGGGAGAAGATGTTCTTAACGCGCGGGAAAAACAGCTTCGTCAGTGGCGCGGCGCACGAGTGGCGATGATCTTTCAGGAACCGATGACCGCCCTCAATCCGACACGTCGAATAGGTCTTCAGATGATGGACGTGATCCGCCATCATCAACCAATAAGTCGTCGGGAAGCCAGAGCTAAAGCGATTGCCCTGCTGGAAGAGATGCAAATCCCGGATGCCGTGGAAGTTATGTCGCGCTATCCGTTTGAGCTTTCAGGTGGTATGCGCCAGCGGGTAATGATTGCGCTGGCATTCTCCTGCGAGCCGCAATTGATTATTGCCGACGAACCGACTACGGCGCTGGACGTCACGGTGCAGTTGCAGGTACTGCGTTTGCTTAAACATAAAGCCCGCGCCAGTGGAACTGCGGTTCTGTTCATCAGCCATGATATGGCCGTGGTGTCGCAACTGTGCGATAGCGTTTACGTGATGTATGCCGGAAGCGTAATTGAAAGCGGCGTGACGGCAGACGTTATCCATCATCCCCGGCATCCGTATACCATTGGTTTGCTCCAATGCGCACCAGAACATGGAGTACCACGCCAGCTATTACCCGCCATTCCAGGGACGGTACCAAACCTCACCCATTTGCCTGACGGCTGCGCTTTTCGCGATCGTTGCTATGCGGCAGGTGCACAGTGTGAAAACGTCCCGGCGCTGACAGCGTGTGGTGACAACAACCAGCGCTGCGCCTGTTGGTATCCGCAGCAGGAGGTCATAAGTGTCTGACACGTTATTAACGTTACGCGACGTCCATATCAATTTCCCGGCCCGTAAAAACTGGCTTGGTAAAACTACGGAACATGTTCATGCGATTAATGGTATTGATTTACAGATCCGCCGTGGTGAAACCTTAGGGATCGTCGGCGAGTCAGGCTGCGGCAAAAGCACCCTCGCACAGCTTTTAATGGGTATGCTGCAACCGAGCCACGGGCAGTACATCCGTTCTGGCTCACAACGCATTATGCAGATGGTGTTTCAGGACCCGCTCTCTTCGCTCAATCCGCGCTTACCGGTGTGGCGCATCATCACAGAACCGCTCTGGATAGCTAAGCGTAGTAGTGAACAACAGCGGCGAGCGTTGGCAGAGGAGCTGGCTGTGCAGGTGGGTATTCGTCCGGAGTATCTCGACCGCCTGCCTCATGCGTTCTCCGGCGGGCAGCGGCAACGTATCGCCATTGCCAGAGCACTCTCTTCGCAGCCTGACGTGATTGTGCTTGATGAGCCAACCTCTGCGCTGGATATCTCCGTGCAGGCGCAGATCCTCAATTTACTGGTAACGCTACAGGAAAATCACGGGCTGACCTATGTGCTGATTTCACACAATGTCTCGGTGATACGTCATATGAGCGATCGGGTGGCGGTGATGTATCTCGGGCAGATTGTAGAACTGGGCGACGCGCAGCAGGTGCTGACGGCACCTGCACATCCATACACCCGATTATTGCTGGATTCCCTCCCCGCCATTGATAAACCGCTGGAGGAAGAATGGGCATTACGTAAAACGGATCTGCCGGGAAACCGCACGTTGCCGCAAGGCTGTTTTTTCTACGAACGTTGCCCGCTGGCAACCCACGGATGTGAAGTCCGGCAATCATTAGCAATAAGGGAGGACGGACGTGAGCTCCGGTGCTGGCGGGCGCTGTAGAGATGCTAACAACGCATCAGGCATTCACGCGCCTGACGCGTCATCCGGCAATGCTTTACGATTTCAACTGGTAATCCAGCGTAATTTCCGCTTTCAGTACCTGAGAGACCGGGCATCCTGCTTTTGCTTTCTGGATGATGCCGTCAAAGGTAGAGGCATCAATACCCGGCACCGCAACTTCACTCTTCAGTGCGATTTTCGTAATCGCAAAACCGGCATCCACTTTATCCAGCGACACATCGGCGGTGGTATCAATCGATGTTGGCGTGAATCCCGCTTCCCCCAGCATTAATGAAAGCGCCATTGAGAAACATGCGGCATGCGCTGCGCCAATCAGTTCTTCAGGGTTGGTTCCTTTTTCGCCTTCAAAACGCGTGTTAAATCCATACGGCTGTTGGTTCAGCACGCCACTCTCGGTGGATACTGTTCCCTTCCCGCGTTTGATATCGCCTTCCCAGTGTGCCTGACCTTTCTTATGGATTGTCATTGTTGCTCTCCTGTGGGCTTAAAAAGGAAATTATAGACTACGTGAGAAACAGCACGAGGATAAGCAGGATATTCCGAATAAAATCCGGCGAAAATATTACTTCTGCACTTAAATTAAATTCCCACAATAGATTACCGGGAATATATAACCCAAAAGATATTGTATCAATATTAATCGGATCATACCAATCACAATCCCTATGAATATCATGGTGTTAAAATATAAAAATCATCAACCAGGACTAATCTTAACAACGAAGCGGCAAATATTTGCCATGCTGAATGTGCTTTATAAATCTGCGATCCGTAGCAGACACCATAAATACACAGACACGGAGAATCACTATGTTTACTTATTATCAGGCAGAAAATTCAACAGCAGAACCCGCTCTGGTTAATGCCATTGAGCAAGGCCTTCGGGCACAGCACGGTGTTGTCACTGAAGATGACATTCTCATGGAGCTGACCAAATGGGTTGAAGCTTCTGATAACGACATCCTCAGTGATATCTACCAGCAAACGATCAATTATGTGGTCAGTGGCCAGCACCCTACGCTTTAAGGTGCTATGCTTGATCGGCAACCTAATTTAGGGGTTTAGCACGTGTTTCTTCGCTACGGCGATGTTGTCCTTAAAACTAGCTACAGGATTGAGGAGTTAAAATGAAATCGAACCGTCAGGCACGTCATATTCTTGGACTGGACCATAAAATTTCTAACCAGCGCAAAATAGTTACCGAAGGTGACAAATCCAGCGTAGTAAATAACCCAACCGGCAGAAAACGCCCCGCTGAAAAGTAATTCATAACCATCAGTCCTCAATGACGATTAAACACCATTGCCTGCGCAATGGTGTTTTTGTTTTTATCTGCTTTATACTTGAGGCCGACGCCCTGGCGGTAAAGCAAAGACGATAAAAGCCCCCCAGGGATGGATATTCAAAAAAGAGTGAGTGACATGGAACCAAAAACAAAAAAACAGCGTTCGCTTTATATCCCTTACGCTGGCCCTGTACTGCTGGAATTTCCGTTGTTGAATAAAGGCAGTGCCTTCAGCATGGAAGAACGCCGTAACTTCAACCTGCTGGGGTTACTGCCGGAAGTGGTCGAAACCATCGAAGAACAAGCGGAACGAGCATGGATCCAGTATCAGGGATTCAAAACCGAAATCGACAAACACATCTACCTGCGTAACATCCAGGACACTAACGAAACCCTCTTCTACCGTCTGGTAAACAATCATCTTGATGAGATGATGCCTGTTATTTATACCCCAACCGTCGGCGCAGCCTGTGAGCGTTTTTCTGAGATCTACCGCCGTTCACGCGGCGTGTTTATCTCTTACCAGAACCGGCACAATATGGACGATATTCTGCAAAACGTGCCGAACCATAATATTAAAGTGATTGTGGTGACTGACGGTGAACGTATTCTGGGGCTTGGTGACCAGGGCATCGGCGGGATGGGCATTCCGATCGGTAAACTGTCGCTCTATACCGCCTGTGGCGGCATCAGCCCGGCGTATACCCTTCCGGTGGTGCTGGATGTCGGAACGAACAACCAACAGCTGCTTAACGATCCGCTGTATATGGGCTGGCGTAATCCGCGTATCACTGACGACGAATACTATGAATTCGTTGATGAATTTATCCAGGCTGTGAAACAACGCTGGCCAGACGTGCTGTTGCAGTTTGAAGACTTTGCTCAAAAAAATGCGATGCCGTTACTTAACCGCTATCGCAATGAAATTTGTTCTTTTAACGATGACATTCAGGGCACTGCGGCGGTAACAGTCGGCACACTGATCGCAGCAAGCCGAGCGGCAGGTGGTCAGTTAAGCGAGAAAAAAATCGTCTTCCTTGGTGCAGGTTCAGCGGGATGCGGCATTGCCGAAATGATCATCGCCCAGACCCAGCGCGAAGGATTAAGCGAGGAAGCGGCGCGGCAGAAAGTCTTTATGGTCGATCGCTTTGGCTTGCTGACTGACAAGATGCCGAACCTGCTGCCTTTCCAGACCAAACTGGTGCAGAAGCGCGAAAACCTCAGTGACTGGGATACCGACAGCGATGTGCTGTCACTGCTGGATGTGGTGCGCAATGTAAAACCAGATATTCTGATTGGCGTCTCAGGACAGACCGGGCTGTTTACGGAAGAGATCATCCGTGAGATGCATAAACACTGTCCGCGTCCGATCGTGATGCCGCTGTCTAACCCGACGTCACGCGTGGAAGCCACACCGCAGGACATTATCGCCTGGACCGAAGGTAACGCGCTGGTCGCCACGGGCAGCCCGTTTAATCCAGTGGTATGGAAAGATAAAATCTACCCTATCGCCCAGTGTAACAACGCCTTTATTTTCCCGGGCATCGGCCTGGGTGTTATTGCTTCCGGCGCGTCACGTATCACCGATGAGATGCTGATGTCGGCAAGTGAAACGCTGGCGCAGTATTCACCATTGGTGCTGAACGGCGAAGGTATGGTACTGCCGGAACTGAAAGATATTCAGAAAGTCTCCCGCGCAATTGCGTTTGCGGTTGGCAAAATGGCGCAGCAGCAAGGCGTGGCGGTGAAAACCTCTGCCGAAGCCCTGCAACAGGCCATTGACGATAATTTCTGGCAAGCCGAATACCGCGACTACCGCCGTACCTCCATCTAAGCCTGCGCCCGGTAGTGAAGGCTACCGGGCTATTTCCCTCTCCCTTTTTCAGATCTCATCCATACTGGGTAGTGGCGAATAAATCTCATTTGCCTCACCTGCTATGCAGAACATCATCCGAAAAGGAGGAACTATGAAGGCTGCAGTTGTTACGAAGGATCATCATGTTGACGTTACGTATAAAACACTGCGCTCACTGAAACATGGCGAAGCCCTGCTGAAAATGGAGTGTTGTGGTGTATGTCATACCGATCTTCATGTTAAGAATGGCGATTTTGGTGACAAAACCGGCGTAATTCTGGGCCATGAAGGCATCGGTGTGGTGGCAGAAGTGGGTCCAGGTGTCACCTCATTAAAACCAGGCGATCGTGCCAGCGTGGCGTGGTTCTACGAAGGATGCGGTCATTGCGAATACTGTAACAGTGGTAACGAAACGCTCTGCCGTTCAGTTAAAAATGCCGGATACAGCGTTGATGGCGGGATGGCGGAAGAGTGCATCGTGGTCGCCGATTACGCGGTAAAAGTGCCAGATGGTCTGGACTCGGCGGCGGCCAGCAGCATTACCTGTGCGGGAGTCACCACCTACAAAGCCGTTAAGCTGTCAAAAATTCGTCCAGGGCAGTGGATTGCTATCTACGGTCTTGGCGGTCTGGGTAACCTCGCCCTGCAATACGCGAAGAATGTCTTTAACGCCAAAGTGATCGCCATTGATGTCAATGATGAGCAGTTAAAACTGGCAACCGAAATGGGCGCAGATTTAGCGATTAACTCACACACCGAAGACGCCGCCAAAATTGTGCAGGAGAAAACTGGTGGCGCTCACGCTGCGGTGGTAACAGCGGTAGCTAAAGCTGCGTTTAACTCGGCAGTTGATGCTGTCCGTGCAGGCGGTCGTGTTGTGGCTGTCGGTCTACCGCCGGAGTCTATGAGCCTGGATATCCCACGTCTTGTGCTGGATGGTATTGAAGTGGTCGGTTCGCTGGTCGGCACGCGCCAGGATTTAACTGAAGCCTTCCAGTTTGCCGCCGAAGGTAAAGTGGTGCCGAAAGTCGCCCTGCGTCCGTTAGCGGACATCAACACCATCTTTACTGAGATGGAAGAAGGCAAAATCCGTGGCCGCATGGTGATTGATTTCCGTCACTAAGAGGCCTTTGCTGCGACTGCCATGTTCGGGTCGCAGTATCGCACACTCTCCAACATGAAATGGCTAAATGGATTATTGTTGCGTAGGAAGGAACAATAATGATAGTGTTCCCAGTGAAGGAACGCTACTGAGAGTAAAGACACTAATGGAAATGGCCAATCATCCCCGCCCGGGGGACATTATTCAGGAATCACTGGACGAACTTAATGTCAGCCTGCGCGAGTTTGCCAGAGCAATGGAAATTGCTCCCTCAACGGCAAGCCGATTGCTGACAGGAAAAGCAGCTTTGACGCCAGAAATGGCAATTAAACTTTCCGTGGTGATCGGCAGTTCGCCGCAAATGTGGCTGAATCTGCAAAACGCCTGGAGTCTGGCAGAGGCAGAAAAAACGGTGGATGTGTCGCGATTACGCCGTCTGGTTACGCAATAAAAAAATGGCAGTTTATAAAGCGCCATTTAGAACTGATGACAAACGCAACATTGCCTGATGCGCTACGCTTATCAGGCCTACACGTTCACTGCAATCTATTGGATTTG
>NZ_JAVUPQ010000059.1:0-26370 GCF_032029835.1 Escherichia sp. AM3
ATCGGTGGAGCTGCATGACAAAGTCATCGGGCATTATCTGAACATAAAACACTATCAATAAGTTGGAGTCATTACCGTCGACGCTTTTCAAACGTGTGCCTTAAGAATTAGAGGATAATATAACAAAAATGAAATTTAGGATAACATCAGACTTGACATAGCTAGGTTATTGTAACTAAATGCGGTAAAACTAATCAGAAAAATTTTCGTTATTTTTTATAGAGAGAATAATCTATGGAGAAAACATTTATTTCGGAAATATTATCAGCTTATCATCATTTACAATTAGAAAATGCAAATGAAGCAGCCACAAGACTAAAAGTGATAGATCGGGTATTAAAGGAAGTCTTGATGTGGACTGATAGTGATATAAAACCAGAAGAGCATGTGACTGAAGATGGTTTGACAACTTATGCTGATTATATACTAAAAACAGCTAATATTGCTCTTGTTGTTGAAGCTAAAAAGGCAGGGCCAAGCTTTAGTACAATTCCAGGAAAAAGAAAAATAAAGCTAAGTAATAGTTTTTTACAAAGTGATCTTGGTGAAGCGATAATACAAGCTAGAGATTACGCCAGGAAATTTGGTATAGATTATGCTGTCGCTACGAATGGAAATGTATGGGCATGTTTTGCAGCTCAGAGGCATGACAATGTCAAATTTAATGATTCAATAGCGCTTGTGTTCTGGTCGTTAGAAGATTGCTTAAATGATAATTATCAAGAATTCTATGATTTACTTAGTCGTGAAAATGTTATATCGGGAAGTCTAGAAACAGCACTTTTAGGTCGCGTCGAAAATCAAATAGAATTTAGAAAATTAAGAAGTTTTTATTCGCAACAAAACAGAACACAGACAAATAATCCAATATATCATTTGATTGCTGATGAATTAAGGTTGGCTTTTTCTGATTCTATACTTTACTTGGATGAAGACTCCTTTGATAAATGTTATGTTTCAACACCAGAAACTATGAGATTCGATAGTAAAATTAGAATGAATATAGGTAGGCGTTCAATTGTGCTGAATGGTGAAGTACTAAAAGGGCTTAATGATAAAGATACAAAAAGAATAGTTGATAAGTTTCAGGTTAAAGGGAAGAAAAAAATAAAAGTCAGAAATGACAAACCTCTCGCGATCTTGTTACTTGGGACTGTAGGTGCAGGTAAAACAACATTTCTTCATTACATGAGAAAGGTTAGAATAAAAGAGTTTTTTTCAAATCAATGTGATATCTTGACGCCGCATTGGGTTCATATAGACTTTCTAGATAATTCATCAGAAAGTTCAATAGTCGATTTTATTTATAAATCAATTCTGGAATATATCAATAAGCATCCTGTTTTGAGTAATAAGGATTTTGTATTTGATGCATTTCGAGAAGATATTGAGGCGATAAAATCAGGACCTCTTTTTTTATTGAGTGAGGATCAAAAAAATACCAGAATCTCGGATTTTTTATATGAGCAATATAAAAAGGTAAAACCTTATGTTGATAAAATAATAAGTCGCGTTACAAAAGAGACATCTTTTTTTCTTGTTATTGATAACGTTGATCAGATCGAGTTTGATGATATCCAGTCCCGGATATTTACCGAATCATTTTCAATTTCCAGAGCGCTTTCATTAAATTTAGTACTTTCATTGAGGCAGTCTACATTTATCAAACATAAAAACTCACCTGCTATAGATGCTTTCGATTTTGAAGTTATACAAATAGATCCACCGAGAATAAGTAGTGTGATTGCAAAACGCTTTGCACTAGTAAAGTATATGACAAGTAATAAAAGTGGAAATTTTATTGCAGAAAATGGCGCTAAAGTTGTATTGGATGATATATCACAATTAGTCGATATTATTAGTGGGTCTGTGCTGGGAAGTGAGATTGGAACACGTATTGAAGTTCTTGCTACGGATGATGTTCGATTAGCATTACGTATGACTCGTGAGTTCTTAGAAAGAGGGTATACGAGTCCAGGTAAAGCAGTACAAATTTTCAGAGAACAAGGAAGGTATCTTCTTCCACGTCATGAGGCATTTAGAGCTATATTACTGGGTACTGAGTTGACTTATAGCGAGTCAACGTCGACTATTGCGAACCCGTTTGATTCGAATTTAGCTGTGACACAAATGCAATTATTGAGGCTGTACATTCTTAATGTTATCGTTTCGTATGCAAGCGATCCCGGATTCAGACAAATCGATGGTTCGGTAATAACTGAAAAGTTAAGGTTAATTGGTATAGGTGACTCTTTCACGCATCGAGTTCTCGTTGATTTATGCAATAAAAGGTTTTTGTTCACCGTAAATCACGGAGATCCAACAGCTTCATCAAGTTTCATTCCTTCTCGGCTGGGGGGGTATATTGCAAAAGAACTTATTAGTAATTTCACGTTTATAGAGTGTATGCTTTATGATACATATATTGCTGATGCTAAGGTATGGAGTAGATTAAGAGATCTGAGTGCTAGAATTGAGTCTGAAAGAGATGTAATAAAAAGGATCACAATGCGTGTAAGTCGAGCAAAAACTTTCTATTATCAAATGGAAAAACTTATTTCACCGCTTTGTTCCGAAGCTATTATAAGAGGGTTGCCTTCACAATGGTGTTCTAACCCTCTTCAGGAGCGTTTACCTGAGTTAAGAAAAGAACTAAGAAGAGTTCTTAATTCTGCAAAAAAAACATATCAACCGAAACAGGATGATTCGTCTAAGTATTTCCTTGATGAAACGGTTTAAAAGATGGGGCTAGTATGCCCCATGCTATTATCTTACTAAAATAAATTTGGAAGTGCTGTTACAATAGATAGAGGCTCATTGTCGAGTCTCTGTTTAAATTAGTTGGTTATTTTATGTTTATTTGTTTCGATATCAAATAAAAAATCAATAAAGACAGCTTTGTTGCTAGTATTTAATTCTGTAGTAATATACGGATAGTTGTTTTCTGATATACCACATATCTTTAATTGTTGGTTTTTGTCTTAGTTGATTTAAATTCAACCAACCACTCCAGCAACCTAAATATTCCTCCAGTTCCAAACAATGAATATATGATCAGGAGCATAGCACTGCTCTTCATTAAAAATTTACACTTAGTTTTGAGAAAACTGCTTACGTTATCTTAACTCTGAATTTGTATATCTTAAGAAGTGCTAGTTATATTTAGTTGTTGTGTTCCATGTTTTACAGAAAAATCAGAGAAACTGTACTCAATAGTTGCATCTCATCACTGATGAGACCGCCTTGTATTTATCAGGACTGGTGTACGTCCGATACAGAAAGTTGTCGTGCTGGTCCTCAAATGTGCGCTGGCTATTGCGGGTAATGGCAATTTATTGTCTTGCTATTGTCCTTATGGATCGCCTTTCTGATTGATTTTATATTGGCGAGGTAACGGGAGTTAAGTACAATGGCTGCGGGTGCTTGAGGCTATCTGTCTCAGGCATGAACACCAAAGGCAGATAGAGAAAAGCCCCAGTTAACATTACGCGTCCGGCAAGACGCTTAACATTAATCTGAGGCCAATTTCATGCTTTGCACATGTAGGTTAGCCTCTTACGTGCCGAAAGGCAAGGAGAAGCAGGCTATGAAGCAGCAAAAGGCGATGTTAATCGCCCTGATCGTCATCTGTTTAACCGTCATAGTGACGGCACTGGTAACGAGGAAAGACCTCTGCGAGGTACGAATCCGAACCGGCCAGACGGAGGTCGCTGTCTTCACAGTCTACGAACCTGAGGAGTAAGAGACTTGGCGAGGGAGAAATCCCTCGCCGCCTCTGATGTGTCAGGCATCCTCAACGCACCCGCGCTTAACCCGCTTCGGCGGGTTTATTTTATCTGTAAATATTTTTATAAAAATAATGCCCACACACAGCATAAAACAAAAAGTATCACAGATAAAAAAGGAGCGTAATGTGCAGATTTGTTGTTTTCCATATTTACTCACTTTAACATAATCAATATTGATATGGTTGTTGTTTCGGTGGTTTCAAACGAGATGTTATGGTGATCTGGTAAAATTGCATAACATTAAAATTTAATTTATCTAATCGCTTTTAATAATAAGCGTTGTGTTTATCCCAGCAATCTGTTGTTTGACTTTTATTCCATTAATGTAGGGGCTTTACACTGGAACCAGTTTATTTATACTTTATACGCCAGCCTGAACAACTGGCACCTGCTGCGCCAGCAGAGACAACCGATGGCGCACGATACCAAATTACATAATTCTGATGATTCTGCCGTCTTTGCCAGCAGGTGCGGACGGCGTTTTCATGCATTCAAATCGGACTGGTTCCAGCATCCACCATGCACTGAAGAGCAGGCTGAATGGATAATTCAGTGTTACCGCAGGCGCGGATACGAGGTTAAGAAAGCCCTTAGTCTCGACTACCGTCACTGGATAATCTCAGTCAGATTGCCTTACTCCGAACGCCCACCACGTGCGTCCCGCACTTTCCAGCAACGGATCTGGAGGTAACGTGCGGGTATTACTTAGACCTGTTCTGGTGCCTGAGCTTGGGCTGGTGGTCCTTAAGCCGGGCCGTGAATCCATACAGATATTTCATAATCCTCGAGTGCTGGTGGAACCGGAACCAAAAAGCATGCGTAATCTGCCATCCGGAGTCGTTCCTGCCGTTGGCCAGCCGCTGGCGGAAGACAAAACATTGCTGCCGTTTTTTAGTAACGAACGGGTGATTCGTGCTGCTGGCGGCGTTGGCTCATTGTCTGACTGGCTATTACGTCATGTTACATCCTGCCAGTGGCCTAATGGCGATTACCATCACACTGAAACAGTCATTCACCGTTATGGTACCGGCGCAATGGTGTTGTGTTGGCACTGCGACAACCAACTGCGTGACCAGACATCGGAATCACTGGAGCTGCTTGCTCAACAAAATCTGACAGCATGGGTGATTGACGTCATCCGTCACGCAATAAGCGGTACGCAGGAGCGGGAATTATCTTTGGCTGAATTATCCTGGTGGGCGGTCTGCAATCAGGTGGTGGATGCACTACCTGAGGCTGTATCGCGTCGTTCGCTGGGATTACCAGCGGAAAAAATCTGCTCGGTGTACCGCGAAAGCGACATCGTACCGGGAGAGCAGACCGCCACCAGCATATTGAAACAACGCACAAAAAATCTTGCACCGTTGCCTTACGCCCACCAGCAACAAAAACTACCACAGGAAAAGACGGTGGTAAGCATCACCGTTGATCCAGAGTCTCCGGAATCTTTCATGAAGCTGCCTAAACGTCGCCGCTGGGTTAAGGAGAAATACACACGTTGGGTTAAGACACAGCCGTGTGCTTGCTGCGGTATGCCAGCCGACGATCCGCATCATCTGATTGGTCACGGGCAGGGCGGAATGGGAACAAAAGCACATGATCTCTTTGTGTTGCCTTTGTGCAGAAAGCATCACAACGAGCTGCATACGGATACAGTGGCATTTGAAGAGAAGTATGGCTCCCAACTGGAGCTGATATTTCGTTTTATCGATCGCGCGCTGGCAATTGGCGTACTGGCGTAAGTGGAGAACGAGCATGAACCTTGAAGCCTTACCAAAATATTACTCCCCAAAATCTCCAAAATTGAGCGATGACGCTCCAGCGACAGGCACCGGTTGTTTAACAATTACGGATGTAATGGCAGCGCAGGGGATGGTGCAGTCGAAAGCACCACTTGGGTTGGCCTTATTTCTGGCAAAAGTTGGTGTTCAGGACCCTCAGTTTGCGATTGAAGGCCTGCTAAATTACGCGATGGCACTGGATAACCCGACATTGAACAAATTGAGTGAAGAAATCCGGTTACAGATTATTCCTTACCTTGTGAATTTTGCCTTTGCTGATTACTCCAGGTCTGCGGCAAGTAAGGCTCGCTGTGAGCATTGTTCAGGTACGGGATTTTATAATGTATTGCGCGAAGTGGTGAAACACTACAGACGCGGGGAATCTGTAATCAAGGAAGAATGGGTGAAGGAACTATGTCAGCATTGCCATGGTAAGGGCGAAGTCAGCACAGCGTGCAGAGGGTGTAAGGGTAAAGGGATTGTTCTGGATGAAAAAAGAACCCGGTTTCATGGCGTACCGGTATATAAGATTTGTGGGCGTTGTAATGGAAACCGGTTTAGTCGTTTACCGACCACGCTGGCACGACGTCATGTCCAGAAGCTGGTACCAGACCTGACCGATTATCAGTGGTATAAGGGGTATGCGGACGTCATTGGTAAACTGGTAACAAAGTGCTGGCAGGAAGAAGCATACGCGGAAGCGCAATTGAGGAAGGTGACGAGATAAATGATTTTTGCTGAAGATGGCGACATGATGTTTGCATTTTTCAAAAAACATGGATAAGATTTTCTCAACGATGGGCTTTGTGTATCCGACGTTTAGAAAAAAGTAGAAAACCCGCTTATAAGCGGGTTTTTGTGCTTTAAATGGGGCAATAGAGATATTGAATCTCATCCCGGGATAAACATTGGCAGTTGAAGGTCCACGCGAACCATTTATCCGGCAAAATTCCACGCGTAATCCTGTGGTAATTTCTTCTGCATCTCGAAGATTGAGAGCTGAAACGTGAAGCTGGGCATCGATACGCCATCGGATGGGAATATAAGACCTTTGCTGCTTTTGTAGTCAAAGTTTTTGACAATTCCTGTCATTTTAGGGGACAGAAAAACTCCTTAATACTGATAACCTGGTGCACCATACACACGTTCCTGGAGAAAACTACTTTTTTGATAGGGTTGAAGGTGGCTGGATGTCTAAAATAAACATTGCTTCATATGTTCAACTATGAGTTAATGACTGCGTCGGTTTGAAGAACAGACGATATACGAAGTAGTTTACTAAAGCAGTTCTCATTTCAGGTGTTATTCACTTATTCCTTCTTTGAGTCTCTCCAATTAAGTACGAAGTCGTTTCTGTTATGCAAACCATTTATGCCGAAAGGCTCAAGTTAAGGAATGTAGAATGTCAAATAAAATGACTGGTTTAGTAAAATGGTTTAACGCTGATAAAGGTTTCGGCTTTATTTCTCCTGTTGATGGTAGTAAAGATGTGTTTGTGCATTTTTCTGCGATTCAGAATGATAATTATCGAACCTTATTTGAAGGTCAAAAGGTTACCTTCTCTATAGAGAGTGGTGCTAAAGGTCCTGCAGCAGCAAATGTCATCATTACTGATTAAAATTCATCGCTCGTCTGTATACGATAACGAAGAAGGCTGATGCCTGAGTAGAGATACGGACAGAGTAGTGAATATTGGATCTCTTTAATGAAAATTAAGGAGGTCCAATACATGAAACAATGGCCAGCATATTTGGCAAAATCTTAATCAGGAAAAGTATGCTAACCATTGTGGTGAAGTGCAGGTTTGCTGCATGAATAGTTTTACAGCAGAAGCTAACTGCTGGCATGGCAAAACAAAGTGCGTAAGTGGATGACTCCCACAAAAAGCACCACAATCTCAAACCCGCTCAGGCGGGTTTTTTATTATCTGCTTTAAATATATTATTAAAATATAAAAAATACTTGTTACTAATAAAATCAATCAGGCTACAGCTTTAAGATTTGTCTGGAATACTTTGTTGCAATGAGGGCAGATCAAAAGGGCACCTTTTTGTACTCTTGAAAAACTGTGTTCTGACTCTTGGGTGCAGTTTGGGCAGGAACATTTAACGAGATAATTACGGCGTGATTTTGAGTCTTTACGTTCTGACATAGGCTTTTCCTGTATAAATGGCCGTATACAGTACACTAAATATGAAAACATTTCTCGTATTATTATTTTATATATGACTTTCTTTAAAAAATAATTACTCACATTTTTAATGTGTATGTTTCTTTAGCGCCGTTGAGAACAACGTGTGCTGTCAAAACTACCCCGTAGACTCCGATCTTTTCAAACATATTGCACCATCCGTGTACATCGGGGTGAGGATATGAAATCAATGGATAAGTTAACAACAGGTGTTGCCTATGGCACATCGGCGGGTAATGCTGGTTTCTGGGCATTGCAGTTACTCGATAAAGTAACTCCGTCACAGTGGGCTGCAATCGGTGTGCTGGGTAGCCTGGTTTTTGGCCTGCTGACGTATCTGACAAATCTTTATTTCAAGATTAAAGAAGACAGGCGTAAGGCTGCGAGAGGAGAGTAATTCAATGACTCAAAACTATGAACTGATTGTGAAAGGGATCCGCAATTTTGAGAATAAAGTTACGGTAACTTTAGCATTACAGGACAAAGAACACTTTGACGGTGAAATTTTTGACCTGGACATCTCGCTGGACCGTGTTGAAGGTGCCGCGCTGGAGTTTTATGAGGCAGCAGCCAGAAGGAGCATCAGACAGGTCTTCCTGGATGTTGCTGCCGGGTTATGTGAAGGGGATGAGCAGTCGCCGGAAAAGCGCCCCATAATTTTAGAGGCGCAGAATGTGTGGATAACCTACAAAGGAAAGCTACCGGGAAGAATTACTGGTTCTCTGAAGACGCCACCGACGGCATTGCGGTCAGAAAAAGATGATATTGAATCGCCCATTGAAAAACTGGAGGGCAGCGTCGCTGATCTGAATAAAAAATTGTCGGTGCTGATTCCTTCTGAAGATGAAAAAAAACGCCGCGATGAGCAGTTTGCGGCGTTTTACGATTATTGCATTGAAGTTACTCGCAGGAATTTTGTGAAGATTTTTGAGGAGGGTAAATCTCTTCAGTAAGCTTATTGGCGGACGCTGCAATTAATTCAGGAAGGTCCGCAAGGTCATCTGTCAGTGGATATGATGAAAAATCGGCGGCAGTTCTGTTAAGAAGCGCTTTAACTAATTCCTTTTCCTTCTCCGGCAACAAGTTGATTAGAGCTACGACTGCTTGCCTGAGTGCGATTAAATCAGCAAAAGTTTGTTTTGGTAGATTTGTGTAATCCATAGTCGCCTCTGTGTTTATCAGATTGACACCCTCCTCCCGCCAGTGCCCATCACTGTTGAGGTAAGATTTAACATATCCGGGGATTTGAAGCCGATAAATCCTGATAAATATCCATGAACGTAAAAATCAGATACAGCCTGTCGGCCGCTGTTCTGGCACTGATTGCCGCCAGTGCTCCTGCCCCCGACATTCTCGATCAGTTTCTGGATGAAAAAGAGGGGAATCACACCACTGCATACCGCGATGGCTCCGGCATATGGACCATCTGTCGGGGAGCAACGATGGTGGACGGTAAACCTGTTATTCCGGGAATGAAACTGTCGAAGGAAAAATGCGCCCAGGTTAACGCCATTGAGCGGGATAAGGCGCTGGCATGGGTGGAGCGCAATATAAAAGTTCCACTGACCGAGCCACAGAAAGCCGGTATCGCGTCATTCTGTCCCTATAACATTGGCCCTGGTAAGTGTTTTCCGTCGACGTTTTATAAGCGGCTTAATGCCGGTGATCGTAAAGGCGCATGCGAGGCGATTCGCTGGTGGATAAAGGACGGTGGACGTGATTGCCGCATTCGTTCAAATAATTGTTACGGTCAGGTTATTCGTCGTGACCAGGAGAGTGCATTAACCTGCTGGGGGATAGAACAGTGAATCAGATATTCACGGTGATTTTGCTCGTGTTGGTAGGATTTGTCGTAGGTAATGTCTGGAGCGACAGAGGATGGCAAAAAAAATGGGCGGAGCGTGATGCTGCCGAATTATCTCAAGAGGTAAATGTCCAATTTGCTGCTCGAATAATTGAACAGGGGCGAAGTATATCCCGTGATGAGGCTGTTAAAGATGCACAACAGAAAGCCGCTGAAATTTCTGCCAGGGCTGCTGATCTGTCTGATAGTGTTAACCAGCTGCGTGCCGAAGCAACAAAATATGCCATACGCCTTGACGCAGCGCAGCATACCGCAAATCTTGCCGCTGCCGTCAGAGGCAAAACAACCAAAGCCGCCGAAGGAATGCTCACCAACATGCTCGGAGATATTGCAGCAGAAGCTCAGCTTTATGCTGAAATTGCTGACAAACGCTACATCGCAGGAGTGACTTGTCAACGGATTTATGAATCTTTAAGAGATAAAAAATATCAGATGTAGATTAATATTAAATCGGATTATTTTTAGCGCTGAATGTGAAATTTAAATAAAAAGGACTCTTCCATGAGTCAATATCCTTGAAATCTTAAGGGTAAGATAAAAGGTCATTAGACAGAATGACACGTTTTATTAATAAATAAAGCTATTGTTTCATTCGTGTGTTTTTCTTTACAAAAGTAATCCTTGCTATGGTTGGTTAATCATGCGTTAATGGTGTTCTGGTTTGTTACAAAATTATCTGAAGCAGTCATTGTTATAATTTTATTATTTGTACCTCTTGAGATTTCCTTGTTGGTTTTTCTCTCTGATATTTTTTTTCGGACCATTCTGCCCAAGGGCTAACTTCTTCAAAAGGTAATAATGATGTCTAACAAAATGACTGGTTTAGTGAAATGGTTTAACCCTGAAAAAGGTTTTGGTTTCATCACGCCGAAAGATGGTAGCAAAGATGTGTTTGTGCATTTCTCAGCTATTCAGAGCAACGATTTCAAAACGTTAACTGAGAATCAGGAAGTCGAATTTGGTATTGAGAACGGACCTAAAGGCCCTGCAGCTGTTCATGTAGTGGCACTTTGAGGTAGAAAATATTACAAACCATATTCACTTTAGATGCCCGTGTTGCCATGGTTCTCAGTATAGAACATCATCTTTTGATGTTTCTGACAGAAATCCTTTCGGGGCAAAATGTATCTTTTGTAAATCAATGATGATTACATTTGATAATATTTCACAATACTTAAATGTTAGCCATCTGTCGTTAGATTTAAGAAAGTGAAAATGAAGGCTCCTTCGGGAGCTTTTTTGCTTAGTGTCTAGTCGATGGATACTCACATATTACGGTAACATTATGAAAAAATAATAGTTTTTTTTAACTCTGAACCAGCAATGGTAGTGCCAGTGATGACCGGAGTTAACACCATCATGCGTGAATATCCAAATGGCGAAACAACACACCTCACTGTAATGGCTGCAGGGTTTCCATCTCTGACCGGAGATCATAAAGTCATTTATGTAGCAGCGGATCGACATGTAACTTCAGAAGAAATTCTGGAAGCAGCAATGAGACTCTTGAATTGATTTGATTCTAATGCATTGATAATAAATGATAATCATTTTTATCTGTTTGTGTGAAATTTAGACCGTCGTATGTTGATTATTGCGATGTTTCATCTTATCTTTTATACGTTTGCTCCATATAATTGACACTACTGTGTACCTGGAAAGTCATAACAGACTAAAAGAGGAAATGATGAACATTGAAGAGTTAAAAACAAAAACAGAAGCAGATATTTCTGAATATATAACAAAAAAAATCATTGAGCTTAAGAAAAAGACCGGGAAAGAAGTTACCAGTATCCAGTTTACTGCACGGGAAAAAATGACTGGTCTTGAAAGCTATGATATCAAGATTGATTTAATCTAGTCTGTTTATAGTATTAGCATCAATTTCTCATCAGATGCTATTCAACAATACAAATTACCCATAAACCTCGTTTTTACGGGGTTTTGTTATATTTAAACATTACCGAATAGGTATAAATCTCGATTGTCGATGGTATTGGTTGTGTGACAATACCTAGTCTTTCCGGTATGCCTGAAGAGAATACAAACGACAGATTATGTAAGGGAAACGCGCTGAATCTTTAACTCTTTCATGCTGAGTGATTTGACGTTATATTTTTAGCCGTAAGTGAAGAGCAAACGCATGGAGCGACAAAATGCATAAAGATCAATACACTGATGCCCCCTCCCAGGAGCAGGTTCGTGTAAAAACTATGCTTAATAGCACCATTTCGATGGGTTACCCGGATGTTGTAATTGCATGTATAGAACATCAAGTGTCTCTGGAAGCATTCAGGGCAATTGAGGCCGCGTTAGTAAAGCACGATAAGAATACGAAGGATTATTCCCTGGTGGTTGACTGATCACCATAACTGCTAACCATTCTGACCATTTCACAAGTGACAGAGTCAATATCGTATTCTGTCACTGTCAGGCTAATACAGCAATGCAATTCAACTACAGCAATGCCTCGTATTTAGGTGAATTTACAATATCGTCCAGTTCGGATGCCGGCTGCATTTCTGAAGATAAGGCATTTCGGTTCTCGTATTTTCCCCTCATGCTCGTCAGTCCTGCGCGTAGTAAGAAACAGGACACTCACACTAATTTGTGTGGGCATGCTGTGATGTCCTTCTGAATTATCCCCATGCCATTATGTAAAGCTCTGTTACAGATGCTCGTCACGGTTGTCAGGCTGTCGGGTCCTCCCAGTGGGGGGCCCTGCCACGGGGCGGGAGCGTCGCGGAAAAAGGCTAGTTTTTGAAATTTTATTCGTCATCACCACTACTGTAATTGATTGATATTACAGTGGTTTTATTTTTATGGTGTCGATTCTGATTGTTTTTTGTTCATCACTAACACCGTTTGCCTAAAGTTGTTCGCAAGATGCATGTTTAAAACATTCTGGAGCGGGTATGGATCGAGAGTTAAAAAATCTGACGCTGAATATCAGTCAACTGGCGGCATTGTCAGGTGTACATCGCCAGACTGCTGCGGCAAGGCTGCAAAATCTACCCGTTGCAGGGGGGCATGAAAGCAACCTCAAGCTTTATCGGGTGGTTGATATTGTGTCGGCATTTCTGGCATTACCACCGCCGGTTGCAGAAGGCGAAATGGACGCGCATGAGCGCAAAGCCTGGTATCAGTCTGAACGTGAGCGTCTTAAGTTCGAACAGGAAACGGCACAACTCATTCCGGCCAGTGATGTCAGACGGGAGTTTGCCATCTGGGCAAAAGCGGTCGTGCAGGTGCTGGAGACATTACCGGATATTCTTGAACGTGACTGCGGTCTGCAGCCTGCCGCTGTGAGCCGTGTTCAGTCCATTATTGATGATCTGCGCGATCAGATAGCCCTGCGGGTGACTGAAGCAGGTGCGGATGATGAGGAGGAATTACAGCAGGAGGAGTAATGCTGAATCAGGAAACCGCAAAGGCAGCACGAACCGATTCAGGTTACGTGCTGGTGGTCGTAATCCGGATGATGTCAAACGTCGGCGCAAGGCCGAAATTGATGAAAACCGCAAGCTGGATCTGGTATTTGATACCGATCCGGCCAGTGATAAAGGAGGCAGCAGTGCCGCAACGAAACGACAGGAGCCGCAGCACACCGACGACCAGTCCGAAGAATAATTCCTGGTTCAGGATGCAGGCTGGTCACCAGAGTGACGCGGATATTTATATTTATGACGAGATTGGTTTCTGGGGTGTTACAGCGAAGCAGTTTATCAGTGATCTGAATGCACTGGGCGATATCACCCACATTAATCTCCATATTAATTCACCGGGTGGCGATGTCTTTGAAGGCATCGCCATTTTTAATGCGCTGAAAACACATGGTGCGTCCATTACCGTTTATGTCGACGGTGTGGCGGCGTCAATGGCGTCGGTCATTGCGATGGTGGGAAACCCGGTCATTATGCCGGAAAACACCTTCATGATGATTCATAAACCATTTGGCTTTACGGGCGGTGATGCGGAGGACATGCGCACCTATGCCGACCTGCTCGATAAAGTTGAGGCGGTTCTGTTACCCGCTTATGCACAGAAAACCGGGAAAACCACCGATGAAATTGCTGCCATGCTGGCGGATGAGACCTGGATGTCCGGTGCCGAATGTCTGGCACATGGATTTGCTGATCAGGTAACGCCAGCCGTTAAGGCAATGGCATGTATTCAGTCAAAACGTACAGAGGAATTTAAAAAGATGCCGGAATCCATTCGAAACATGATTACTCCGCCACGCAACAGTGCTCCACGCGTACAGGATGATGAACCTGCAGCCTCCCGGACGCCAGTGCAGGCAGCAGCACCCGTGGTGGATGAAAACAGTATCCGTGCGCAGGTACTGGCAGAGCAAAAAGCGCGTGTAAACGGTATTAATGATCTGTTTGCCATGTTTGGCGGGCGTTAGCGGGATAGCAACAAACGGCAAGATGAGCGATGTAGAGATCTTAAAAGCTCTGCGTGACAAAGGTGGTCATTTCTGGCGCGGTGATAAGCCGACCGGAAGCACGGCGACCATTTATAGCCACGGTTCTGGTATATTCTCGCGGTGCGGCGATACGTGGTCAGCGATCAATATCGACTACTCAACCGCGAAGATTAAGATCTATGCCGGCAACGATGCCCGGCTTAACAACGGGACTTTTAGCGTCAATGAGCTATACGGCTCGGCAAACAAGCCGTCGAAATCGGATGTTGGACTTGGCAACGTAACGAACGATGCGCAGGTAAAAAAAACCGGCGATACAATGACCGGTGACTTGACAATCAAAAAAGGTACACCGTCAGTCTTCCTGCGGGCAGACAGTGGAGTCACCGCTTTGCGGTTTTATACTGGCGATAACACAGAGCGCGGCATAATCTATGCTGGTCCTAACACTGATTCGCTTGGCGAAGTTCGCATCAGGGCAAAGACAGCAGGGGGGACATCAGGAGGGGATCTTGTTGTTCGTCACGACGGGAGGGTTGAAGTCCGTGATCTCACAGTAGCGTATAAAATTAAAAGCAGAACGATTGAGATTGCAAATACCGACACTGACTCATCGGCAACTACGCTAAGCATCTATGGAGTACAGCACACGCCGTTGGTTTTAACGCGTTCTGGTTCTTCTGAAAATGTGTCCATTGGGTTTAAGTTAGACAACATGAACCCAAAGTATCTTGGAATTGATACTAATGGGGATCTGGCTTTTGGTGAGAGTCCTGATCAGAAACAAAACAGCAAATTGATCACGCAAGCGAAACTCGACAAGGGATTAACGATTGGTGGTCAACTGGCTTTCAAAGGTACGACAGCGTTTTCAGCCGTTGCTACGTTCAGTGCCGGGATAGCAGGAGCCATCGAGCCGGAAAACATTGACGGCCAGACGGTTAATCTTAACAACCTGACCATCATCAAGTCAGATGCCGGGGCAGTTAAATACTATATTTGTCCATCCTCTGCAGGTGGTGCAAATATCACCAACAAGCCTGACGGCGTAACAGGTAACTTTTTGCTCCGTGTTGAATCGACTCGTAAGGTTAGGGATTCAGATTATGCGAACATGCAAACGCTGATTAACAGCGACACAAAACGTATATACGTTCGCTTTGTTGTTAATGGAAACTGGACAGCGTGGAGTCAGGTTGTTGTTTCCGGATGGAATCAGGATGTAACCGTCAGGTCGTTAACCTCGACGACTCCATCAAAATTAGGTGGCGGGCGGATTGATGTGCTTGGAAGTACGTCAGATTATGGCAGCATGAATTGTACCGTTCGTGGTGTTGATAGCACTGGAACCAATTCGGCGTGGTCGGTAGGCACATCAGAAAGCACAGGCAAAATGTTGTTCCTGAAAAACCACAGAAGCAGCGCTCAAGTGCTGTTAAATGGCGATGATGGAGCGGTTCAACTACTAAGTGGCACTGTTAACGGTGCTACAGCGCAGGCGCTAACCATCAACAAAGATGAGGTTAACTCAACTGCCGATTTAGTAATTAGAAAACAAACAGGGACTGGCAATCGTTTTGCTTTACTTAATTCAGGTAATTCAGAACTACCAGTTAGTATCAGGGTGTGGGGTTCCAGTACTCGACAAAACGTTTTTGAGGTTGGCACGTCTGCTGCGTATCTGTTTTATGCGCAAAAAACAACAGACGGGCAAAACCTTACTGTAAACGGAAGTGTTAACTGCACCACACTGAATCAGTCATCAGACCGCAGACTGAAAGAAAATATCGAGATTATCGATAACGCGACTGACGCAATCCGCAAAATTAATGGATACACGTACACGCTCAAGGAGAATGGGGCACATTGCGCCGGGGTTATAGCACAGGAAGTTGAAGAGGCCATCCCGGAGGCCGTTGGTTCATTCATCCATTACGGTGAAGAGTTGCAAGGCCCGACCGTTGACGGCAACGAGCTACGCGAAGAAACGCGCTATCTTAATGTTGACTACGCCGCCGTGACGGGTTTACTTGTTCAGGTCGCCCGTGAAACAGATGATCGCGTTACCGCGCTGGAAGAGGAAAACACAACGCTACGTCAAAATCTGGCAACAGCAGGCACCCGGATCAGCACTCTGGAAAATCAGGTAAGCGAACTGGTTGCACTTGTCCGGCAGTTAACAGGAAGCGAACATTGATATCCTTCAAGCTCTGAAGGAGGCTGTTCCCGGTACGTTCAGACTGTTGTTGAGCTGGAGATCGCAACGGAGGAAGAAAACTCGTTGTTGGAAGACTGGAAGAAGTATCGGGTGTTGCTGAACCGTGTTGATACGTCAACTGCACAGGATATTGAATGGCCAGCACTGCCGTAGGGTAAAACATATAAATTCTATAATTAGATGTATCTTTCCATTTACGGCAAGGAAGGGGGCTTGGAAGACGTAAAGCATCTCACACCGAGATTATTTTTTATATGTCAGGTGTCTGAAGTTTTGCTTTGGCTCTTAAAATGGTTTGCCGCGAGGTTTTGAATTCCCGGGCAATGGCACTTATACTTACACCTGACTTAATTCGTTCGAATACCACCTGTTTCTGTTCTTCATTTAACACAGGTGGTCGACCAAAACGTTTCCCTGCGCCGCGGGCTCTTACTATCCCGGAATGAGTGCGTTCAAGTAAAAGGTCTCGTTCAAATTCAGCGACTGCTGAAATTACGTGCATCATCATTTTTCCTGTTGGACTGGTCAGGTCAATGCCCCCCAATGCTAAGCAATGCACTCTGATACCTGTTTCGGTCAGTTGTTCCACTGTTTTCCTGATATCCATTGCATTACAACCAAGGCGATCCAGTTTTGTCACAATCAATTGATCACCACATTTCAGGCGAGCAAGCAACCGGTTAAAACCAGGACGCTCACTGGTTGCTGCTGAGCCGCTAATGTGTTCTTCGATTATTTGCTGAGGTTTGATTTTAAAACCTGCACTTTCGATTTCCCGGCGTTGATTTTCGGTGGTCTGATCCAGCGTTGATATCCGACAGTAAGCAAAAATTCGAGACATAGTGAGACTCTATACGAAATTGGTGTTCATATCATAATGCATCTCAGAAAATAATTTTGATTATTTTTGTGCATATTTGTATGTACACGTTTGAAAATAAACGAATGCGTATGCAACCCCGTAACTTTGGTGAGACCCAAAATCGATTTTGTGAAAAATGGCTTTAACTCGGTTTGTTTTTCGAGTTCCGGGCGGACTCAAGGAAGAAGAATAGTGTTGCGTGTTATTTTAACCAGATTTCAAGTTGTTTGGTCGTGGAAAAGTGGAGCAAAATGTTGTTAAAGTGGAAAAATGATAAAAAAGTAAGTTTATTATATTACATTTTACCATTTAAATTTTGGTTGTCTTTAAGAACTGATATCGCTGTTTGTAATAATTCTTTGTTATCCAGCCATGATTTTTTCTTTATGTTTCCTTCAATGTAATCAAGCAATGTTCTGGTATTGATAGGTCTTCCCTGTTTTGCTACTTCCACTACAGCATCCCCTAGGATAATTCTTACTTCAGGAAGCTGCGCAGGGAACCATTTTAGGGTGTCTTTTGATTTCATGAAGATATTCCTTAAAATATTATTGATTTTCATTGCGATATTGTATGTCTGATTCAGGATATGTTGACTTATACATCGGTTTTGTCTGGGTTATTGGATATGCCAATCCCTAATTTTATTAGGGCATGACTAAAAATGCTGAATATGATAAGGAGAGAAGTGATTATCAGTATGCTGTTCATATAGCCTCGAATTAGTAATGTGTTATATATGATATAGTTGACAATTTTATCTTGGGTGTTCTTAAAGTTCGTAGATAAACATTGTCGTTTCAGGTATACAGGAATGCTAACAGGTGGCGGCAAAAATCAGGCGGTTTATGGCGCAATCTGAAGTGGCAACTGCAAACTATCTTATGCAGAGACTCTACACGGATTGGGTTTAAAAGTATACATAGATAACAGTTTTTATCTGAAGAAGAAAAATATCAAGGTGATATAGCCTATATGCCTTTGATGTGGAGGAATGAATGTGATGGGAGTGATGTATCTGAATAGTTGAAAAACCGCAGACACACCTTATGCAAGAACGTGCTGCGGTTGGCTGGTAAATTTTTCGATAGTGCGAGTATTGAATGATTTCCAGCCGTTATTGATTTTACGCGTAAATCCATGAAAAAACTACTTATCTGTTGGGGAGTTTTTTGGGGCATATATGGGACAGAAATAGGCCCCAGATAGACACTGAGATCGAACTTAGGATGCTTTTAAAAAAATGCAACTATCTGAAAAAAACCTAGAAAACGCCAAGGAAACCACAGGATGGGAAAAAACACCTGTGAATTATGGATTTCCAGTTATATTCGCTCGGCGCAGCGTTAGTGTTTCATGAAATATTTTTTCCTGAATCATCAACGGCAATGGCGTTAATTCTGGCAATGGGAACCTACGGTGCAGGTTATGTGGCGCGTATTGTCGGAGCATTTATTTTCGGCAAAATGGGCGACAGAATAGGGCGTAAAAAAGTGCTCTTTATTACCATCACCATGATGGGGATCTGTACCACCTTAATTGGTGTGTTACCGACCTATGCACAGATTGGTGTTTTTGCCCCCATCTTGCTGGTGACGCTGCGTATTATTCAGGGATTGGGTGCAGGTGCGGAAATTTCCGGTGCCGGTACGATGCTGGCGGAATATGCGCCAAAAGGTAAGCGCGGAATTATCTCCTCATTTGTGGCTATGGGAACTAACTGCGGAACTTTAAGCGCAACGGCAATCTGGGCCTTTATGTTCTTCATTCTCAGTAAAGAGGAACTGCTGGCGTGGGGATGGCGTATATCGTTCCTGGCGAGCGTTGTCGTGATGGTCTTTGCTATCTGGTTGCGTATGAATCTGAAAGAAAGCCCGGTTTTTGAGAAGGTTAACGACAGCAACCAACCGACAGCAAAACCTGCACCTGCTGGTAGCATGTTCCAGAGCAAATCCTTCTGGCTGGCAACAGGGCTGCGTTTTGGTCAGGCGGGTAACTCAGGTTTAATTCAGACTTTCCTTGCGGGCTATTTAGTGCAGACGTTATTGTTTAACAAAGCAATTCCAACAGATGCATTGATGATCAGTTCGATTCTCGGCTTTATGACCATTCCGTTCCTTGGTTGGTTATCCGATAAAATTGGTCGCCGGATCCCGTATATTATTATGAATACCTCCGCGATTGTGCTGGCATGGCCAATGCTTTCTATCATCGTAGATAAAAGCTATGCCCCGAGCACCATTATGGTTGCACTGATTGTGATTCATAACTGTGCGGTGCTGGGATTATTTGCTCTGGAAAATATTACCATGGCAGAAATGTTCGGCTGTAAAAACCGCTTTACCCGGATGGCTATTTCTAAAGAAATTGGTGGTCTTATCGCTTCCGGTTTTGGTCCTATCCTGGCGGGTATTTTCTGCACCATGACGGAATCCTGGTATCCGATCGCCATTATGATCATGGCATATTCAGTGATTGGTTTAATCTCTGCGCTGAAAATGCCAGAAGTGAAAGACCGTGATTTAAGTGCGCTGGAAGACGCCGCGGAAGATCAACCGCGTGTTGTAAGAGCTGCGCAACCTTCCAGAAGTCTGTAAATCCTCAATCCCTTCTCTTACCGGAGAGGGGATTTTTATTCATATAACAAAACATGTAGCTTGCCATATTTATATTTAAGGAATTGTTATGGGAAATAATTTGTTATCAGCAAAAGCGACACTCCCTGTTTATGATCGTAATAACCTGGCCCCAAGAATTGTTCATTTAGGCTTTGGTGCATTTCACCGTGCGCATCAGGGCGTGTATGCCGATATTCTTGCTACAGAACATTTCAGTGACTGGGGATATTATGAGGTCAACTTAATCGGCGGCGAACAGCAAATTGCCGATTTACAGCAGCAAGATAATCTTTATACCGTTGCGGAAATGTCGGCCGATGCGTGGACGGCTCGCGTCGTTGGCGTTGTTAAAAAAGCCTTGCACGTACAGATGGATGGCTTAGAAACCGTGTTGGCTGCGATGTGTGAACCGCAAATCGCGATTGTCTCTCTGACAATCACCGAAAAAGGGTATTTCCACTCTCCGGCGACCGGACAGTTAATGCTCGATCACCCGATGGTCGCTGCCGACGTGCAAAATCCCCACCAGCCGAAAACAGCAACAGGGGTGATTGTTGAGGCGCTGGCTCGCCGTAAAGCGGCAGGACTTCCCGCATTTACCGTCATGTCATGTGACAACATGCCAGAAAACGGTCATGTTATGCGTGACGTTGTCACTTCCTACGCGCAAGCCGTTGATGTAAAACTGGCACAATGGATCGAAGATAACGTGACTTTCCCATCAACAATGGTGGACCGTATTGTGCCCGCAGTGACAGAGGATACGCTGGCGAAAATCGAACAACTTACCGGTGTGCGCGATCCTGCTGGCGTTGCCTGTGAACCTTTCCGCCAGTGGGTAATAGAAGATAATTTTGTTGCCGGACGTCCGGAATGGGAAAAAGCGGGAGCAGAACTGGTTAGCGATGTACTGCCTTATGAAGAGATGAAGTTGCGCATGCTCAACGGCAGTCATTCATTCCTGGCGTATTTGGGTTATCTTGCCGGATATCAGCACATTAATGACTGTATGGAAGATGAACATTATCGTCATGCGGCGTATGGCTTGATGTTGCAGGAACAAGCGCCGACGCTGAAAGTGCAGGGCGTTGATTTGCAGGATTACGCTAACCGATTAATTGCACGCTATAGCAACCCGGCGTTACGTCATCGAACCTGGCAGATTGCGATGGATGGCAGCCAGAAATTGCCACAGCGGATGTTGGATTCTGTTCGCTGGCATCTGACGCATGACAGCAAGTTCGATCTGCTGGCGCTGGGCGTCGCGGGTTGGATGCGTTATGTCGGTGGTGTTGATGAACAGGAAAATCCGATAGAAATCAGTGACCCACTGTTACCTGTTATTCAGAAGGCTGTACAAAGTAGTGCCGAAGGGAAAGCGCGCGTCCAGTCATTGCTGGCGATTAAGGCGATCTTTGGTGATGATTTGCCAGCCAATAGCTTGTTTACTGCAAAAGTGACGGAAGCGTACTTGTCTTTATTAGCGCATGGCGCGAAAGCGACCGTGGCAAAATATTCCGTGAAGTAAAAAAAGCAATGCCGCCATCGGCGGCATTCACACGCTTAGTTCATGCCGAGACGAATCAGGTCCAGTGGTGCCAGTTTCTCTTCACAACCTTCAACAACTACGGTTTTTCCGCGGCGGATTTGCTCAGCGGTCAGACCTTCAGTATCAATCGACAGGATCTTGCCAGTGTGACCGGTGCCGCTAACCATAACACGGCTGCCAGTGGTGATTGCGTTACGGTTACGATCGTAGGTCGTCATAGGTGTTTTCTCCTTTCTGATTTACAGTCGAAGCCCACGTAACGGGCGCAATATAAATACTCCTGTCGAGTGAAATATTTTTTGTTTTTGATCAAGCTCACATCTTTTTTGATGCATGCATGAGCCATAAGGCGGGGGAAAAGACTCTCACCCCGGATGGGATGAGAGGAAATGAATTACTCTTCGCTAAACCAGTCGCTATTTTCCTGGCGGATCTGGCGCACGGATTCGCTGATTTCCTGCAAATGTTGCGTCATTGCACGTTCTACCGCATCGCCATCACGTTTTTGCAGGGCAGAGAAAATATCAAGATGCTGGCGTAACAGCATTTCTGGTGGAGAAACGTGGTCGAAACTCATATAGCGCACGCGATCAACGGTCGCTTTCAGGTTCTCAATGGTATCCCACGCCAGTTGACAGTCGGCAATCTGCGTCAGGAGTTGATGGAAGTTGTCATCAAGTTCAAAAAAATCATCCAGTTGCTTGCGCTCAATGGCAATGCGTTGCTGGTGAAGATTTTGTTCCAGTTGGTAGCACTGGCTTTCGGTAATCATGCTCGCCGCCCGACGCGCCACCGCGCACTCAATGGCCTGACGGATAAAACTGCCGTTGCGCACCTGGGCCATGGAAATTTTGTTGACGTAGCTGCCACGCTGCGGACGAATTTGAATCAGGCCGTTTTCCGCCAGTTTAATAAAGGCTTCACGAACCGGCTGGCGTGACACATTGAAACGAACAGAAACTTCTTTTTCCGACAACGGTGTGCCTGGTGCAATCAGGCAATGGACAATGTCGCGACGAAGAATACGATAAATCTGCTGATTGACAGGCTGTGTGGGATTAAGTTGCGTTTCGACGGTCATTCGTTCTTGCTTGTGAGTGAGTTAACTGCATGAGTCTACCACTTTTTTGTGACAAGCAATAACCCGGCAGTTACGCCGGGTATAAAAATTACTGACGGTGGACATTCAGTCCGGCATAGCTTTGGGTAACCGGCATCATTTCCAGGGTATTGATATTGACGTGAGCAGGCAGCGTTGACACCCACCAGACGGCTTCGCTGACATCTTCTGGCGTCAATGCAACGGTATTTTGATAGGTTTTTTCCACTTTACCGTCATCGCCTTTAAAGCGGACATTGGAAAACTCGGTGCCACCCACCAGACCCGGCTCGATGTCGGTGACGCGCACCGCCGTACCATGCAGATCCGTACGCAGATTCAGGCTAAACTGACGAACAAACGCTTTCGTCGCACCGTAAACGTTACCACCGGCATACGGCCAGCTACCTGCCGTTGAGCCAATGTTAATAATATGACCATGATTACGTTCAACCATACCCGGTAAGACGGCGCGCGTCATATATACCAGGCCTTTATTGTTGGTATCAATCATCGTTTCCCAGTCTTCAACGCTGGCTTTATGCGCAGGCTCCATGCCCAACGCCAGGCCGGCATTATTTACCAGGATATCAATATTGCTCCACTCGGCAGGGAGCGATGCCAGCATCTCTTCAATAGCGGCGCGGTTGCGAACGTCCAGTTGGGCGATATACAGATTATCTCCCAGTTCGTCTTTTAACTCCTGCAACCGTTCCTGACGACGGCCAGTGGCGATAACTTTATGCCCTTGTTGAATAAAACGACGAGTAATGCATTCACCAAAACCTGCCGTTGCTCCAGTTACTAAAACGATCATCTCACTGTTCCTCAACGCTTTTGTGTGTCAATAACATAGCACGGGATGCTTAAGAGCGGGTAATACTGGATTGCAAGATTGCACTCCGTTATCAGTAAGCCTACGCTATGGAACACCTCGCGTTCAGGAGAAGAAAATGACAACAATGAATCCTTTCCTTGTGCAAAGCACACTGCCGTATCTGGCTCCTCATTTTGATCAAATTGCCAATCATCACTATCGCCCGGCATTCGATGAGGGAATGCAGCAAAAGCGGGCAGAAATTGCTGCCATCGCGCTTAACCCGCAAACGCCTGATTTCAACAATACTATTCTGGCACTGGAACAAAGCGGAGAATTACTTACCCGCGTTACCAGCGTCTTTTTTGCGATGACTGCGGCGCATACCAATGATGAATTACAGCGTCTTGATGAACAGTTTTCCGCTGAACTGGCGGAACTGGCTAATGATATCTATCTGAACGGTGAATTATTCGCGCGGGTAGATGCTGTCTGGCAGCGCCGTGAATCCCTGGGGCTTGATAGTGAATCCATCCGCCTGGTGGAGGTGATTCATCAACGTTTTGTCCTTGCCGGAGCCAAACTTGCGCAAGCTGATAAAGCAAAATTAAAAGTACTGAATACAGAAGCTGCGACACTGACCAGTCAGTTTAACCAGCGATTACTGGCAGCAAATAAATCCGGCGGTCTGGTTGTGAACGATATCGCGCAGCTGGCAGGAATGAGTGAGCAAGAGATTGCGCTGGCGGCAGAGGCGGCTCGCGAGAAAGGTCTGGATAACAAATGGCTGATTCCGCTGCTGAATACCACCCAACAACCGGCGCTTGCCGAGATGCGCGATCGTGCGACGCGTGAAAAACTGTTTATTGCGGGCTGGATGCGAGCGGAAAAAAATGATGCCAATGATACCCGCGCTATCATTCAACGTCTGGTAGAGATTCGCGCACAGCAGGCGAAACTGCTTGGTTTTCCTCATTATGCCGCATGGAAAATCGCCGATCAGATGGCAAAAACACCTGAAGCAGCACTTAACTTTATGCGGGAAATTGTTCCAGCGGCGCGTCAACGTGCGAGCGATGAATTAGCCTCCATACAGGCGGTTATTGATAAGCAGCAGGGCGGGTTTAGCGCGCAGCCGTGGGACTGGGCATTTTATGCCGAACAGGTACGGCGGGAGAAATTTGATCTTGATGAGGCGCAGCTCAAGCCATATTTTGAATTAAACACGGTGTTGAATGAAGGTGTATTCTGGACCGCGAATCAGCTCTTCGGTATTAAGTTTGTCGAACGTTTTGATATTCCTGTCTACCATCCTGACGTTCGTGTGTGGGAAATTTTTGATCATAATGGCGTGGGACTGGCGTTATTTTACGGTGATTTCTTCGCCCGTGATTCAAAAAGCGGCGGTGCATGGATGGGCAATTTTGTTGAGCAATCAACGCTTAATGAAACGCATCCGGTAATTTATAACGTCTGCAATTATCAGAAACCCGCTGCCGGTGAGCCTGCGTTGTTACTCTGGGATGATGTAATAACCTTATTCCATGAATTTGGTCATACGCTGCACGGCCTTTTTGCCCGCCAGCGTTATGCCACGCTTTCCGGCACCAACACGCCGCGTGATTTTGTCGAATTTCCGTCGCAAATCAACGAACACTGGGCAACGCATCCGCAGGTATTCGCTCGCTACGCCCGGCATTATCAGAGCGGGGCAGCAATGCCTGACGAACTGCAACAGAAAATGCGTAATGCCAGCCTGTTCAACAAAGGGTATGAGATGAGCGAACTGCTTAGCGCCGCACTTCTCGATATGCGCTGGCATTGCCTGGAAGAAAACGAAGCAATGCAGGATGTCGATGATTTTGAATTGCGGGCGCTGGTGGCGGAAAATATGGATCTTCCTGCTATACCGCCACGCTATCGCAGCAGTTATTTCGCCCATATTTTTGGTGGCGGATATGCTGCAGGTTATTACGCTTATCTGTGGACGCAAATGTTGGCCGATGATGGTTACCAGTGGTTTGTTGAGCAGGGCGGATTAACGCGTGAAAATGGGCAGCGTTTTCGCGAGGCGATCCTTTCCAGAGGTAACAGCGAAGATCTGGAACGCCTGTATCGACAATGGCGCGGTAAGGCTCCTCAGATTATGCCGATGCTGCAACATCGTGGCTTGAACATATAAACACCACCAATGGCTGGCCTGGAGATATCGCCAGGCCAGCCTGGTTATAGCAGTAATTGCAGCAGCTGGACGAGGGCAAACCTCACCGCTAAAGCTAATACCGTTTCGCAGTCGCCAGCAAAATGCATAACCGCAGTGTAGGTCTGGCCTTTAATATGCCACGCGAACCAGACGGTACCCGCTGGCGTACCATCTTCACCGCCCTCCGGTCCGCCGTAGCCGGTAATGGCAATACTGACATCAGCATCCGCACGCTCTATGGCACCTGTTGCCATTTCTGCTGCCACTTTCTCACTCACCGCAGAATATCGTTCAAGAGATTGCTGGCTTACGCTGAGGATTTTCATCTTTGCCTGATCGGTGAAAGTAACAAAGCCTGCACCGTAAAATTTGGGTGTATCTTCAGCTGCACACAGGGCGCTAGCCAACTTACCGCCGGTGCATGATTCGGCGGTAGTTAAGCGTAATTGATCCGCGATAAGTCTTTGACTCAACGCGGATGTCAGGTTTTCAATAGTGTCGGTATCTGCGAGTTGTACATTTTTATCTTTATTAATGTTCACTGTTTTTTGTCCACACTATTATATGTAAAGGTGATTTGCTTTTTCTGTATGCTCGTCCAATATAATAATTTTCAAACATATAAATCCGATTATTCTGAAAATATGTTTAAGACTCTTCAATCTTCTTAACCTTAGTGAGTTAAATTCTCTGAATATTTGACAGCTAGTGGGCTGATTTTAAATGCCTTATAACAATTGGCAGTATTCTTATTTGGCAATTATAAAAATAGCAAACAGACTTAATAAGTCAAACCAAACGCAATTAAGGAGTTAGTATGAAATTTCAGGCCATTGTATTAGCAAGTTTTCTTGTCATGCCTTATGCGTTGGGGTGATGCTGCCAACTTACTGATTTAGTGTATGATGGTGTTTTTGAGGTGCTCCAGTGGCTTCTGTTTCTATCAGC
>NZ_JAVUPQ010000060.1:0-26366 GCF_032029835.1 Escherichia sp. AM3
TAGAAACAGAAGCCACTGGAGCACCTCAAAAACACCATCATACACTAAATCAGTAAGTTGGCAGCATCACCAACAAATTGATTATTTGTATGTTACATAAATTAAACAATTAAGAATACGGAAAGCCATAAAACACGAAACGGAAACAATAAAAGGTGAAATGACGCAGGTTATTTACTGCAAAGAACGAATAAAAAAACCGCGTCAGTGACGCGGTTCAAATAAACTGGTTTGACCTTAACGCAAAATAATTTTGCAAATCGCGTCGGCAACCTGTGGCGTGGTGGCATTGCCTTTCATATCAGGTGTTTTCGGCCCGTGAGCAATCACTTCTTCAATTGCTGCCAGAATACCGTTATGCGCTTGCTGGAAACGCTCATCGCCATTGCCGAGAAAATCGAGCATCATTGCCCCGGCCCAAATCGTGGCGATAGGGTTAGCAATATTTTTCCCGTAGATATCCGGCGCGGAACCGTGGACAGGCTCGAAGAGCGACGGGAAAGTGCGTTCCGGATTCAGGTTGGCGGATGGGGCAATGCCAATGGTGCCGGTGCAGGCCGGGCCAAGATCGGAAAGGATATCGCCAAACAAATTGGACGCCACCACCACATCGAAGCGTTCCGGCTGCATCACAAAACGCGCGCAGAGAATATCAATATGCTGCTTGTCCCAGCGGATCTCCGGGTAATTCTCGGCCATTGCTTCCACTCGCTCATCCCAGTACGGCATGCTGATGGCTAAACCGTTCGATTTAGTGGCAGAAGTTAGCGTCTTACGTGGGCGGCTTTGCGCAAGTTCGAAGGCATAACGCAAAATGCGATCGACACCACGACGCGTAAATACCGATTCCTGAATGACGACTTCATGCTCTGTACCTTCATTCACTCTACCGCCGAGCGAGGAATATTCGCCTTCGGTGTTTTCCCTGACCACGTAAAAATCGATGTCGCCAGGCTGTTTTCCCGCCAGCGGGCAGGGAACGCCAGGAAAGAGACGAACCGGGCGCAGGTTGACGTACTGGTCGAATTCACGACGAAATTTCAGCAGCGAACCCCACAACGAAATATGGTCCGGAACGGTATCCGGCCAGCCGACGGCACCAAAATAGATGGCGTCGAAACGGCTAAGTTGCTCATGCCAGTCGTCCGGCATCATTTTACCGTGATGGCTGTAATACTCGCAGCTCGCCCACTCCATTTGCTCAAAACTCAAGGCGAAGCCCCAGCGCTCAGCGGCAGCCTGTAACACGCGAATCCCTTCAGGAAGGACTTCTTTGCCAATCCCGTCTCCCGGGATCGCAGCAATACGCATCGTTTTCATCATTGGGTTCTCACTTCCTGACCATCAAAATTGACAACATCACCATCCTATAATTGACTGAAAAGGAATTAATCCCCGTAACTTGTGAAACATAAAACACGAATCATGAATAATTTACCGCTGCTGAATGATTTGCGCGTCTTTATGCTGGTGGCTCGCCGGGCTGGTTTTGCCGCCGTGGCGGAAGAACTGGGCGTTTCACCGGCGTTCGTCAGCAAGCGCATCGCCTTGCTGGAGCAAACGCTAAACGTGGTGTTGTTACACCGCACCACCCGCCGCGTCACCATTACCGAAGAAGGAGAGCGGATTTATGAATGGGCGCAGCGGATTTTGCAGGATGTCGGTCAGATGATGGACGAACTTTCTGACGTGCGTCAGGTGCCGCAGGGGATGCTGCGTATTATCAGCAGCTTTGGTTTTGGACGACAGGTGGTGGCTCCGGCGTTATCAGCGCTGGCGAAGGCGTATCCGCAACTGGAATTACGTTTTGATGTGGAAGACCGACTGGTCGATTTGGTCAATGAAGGTGTCGATCTCGATATTCGCATTGGCGATGACATCGCCCCTAATTTAATCGCCCGCAAACTGGCGACCAATTACCGTATTCTCTGCGCGTCGCCGGAATTTATTGCGCAACATGGCGCGCCGAAACATTTAACCGATCTTTCTGCATTGCCGTGCCTGGTCATTAAAGAGCGCGATCATCCTTTTGGTGTCTGGCAATTACGCAATAAAGAAGGCCCCCATGCGATTAAAGTCACCGGCCCACTGTCGTCTAATCATGGAGAAATTGTCCATCAGTGGTGTCTCGATGGGCAGGGGATTGCTCTGCGTTCCTGGTGGGATGTTAGCGAAAACATTGCCAGTGGTCATTTAGTGCAAGTGCTACCGGAATATTACCAGCCAGCGAACGTCTGGGCCGTTTATGTTTCAAGGCTGGCGACGTCAGCGAAAGTGCGGATAACGGTAGAATTTTTACGCCAGTATTTTGCCGAGCTCTACCCGAATTTTTCACTGGAGCATGCCTGATTAATGATTCAATTATCGGGTTGATATCAGGTTAAAACCTGATTTTCTCCTTTCTAAGCCGCTACAGATTGGTTAGCATATTCACCTTTAATCGCGCATGATCGAAAGATAATTAAAGAGGTTAATGTGTTCGCTGAATACGGGGTTCTGAATTACTGGACCTATCTGGTTGGGGCCATTTTTATTGTGTTGGTGCCAGGGCCAAATACCCTGTTTGTACTCAAAAATAGCGTCAGTAGCGGTATGAAAGGCGGTTATCTTGCGGCCTGCGGTGTATTTATTGGCGATGCGGTATTGATGTTTCTGGCATGGGCTGGAGTGGCGACATTAATTAAGACCACCCCGATATTATTCAACATTGTACGTTATCTTGGTGCGTTTTATTTGCTCTATCTGGGGAGTAAAATTCTTTACGCGACCCTGAAGGGTAAAAATAGCGAGGCCAAATCCGATGAGCCCCAATACGGTGCTATTTTTAAACGCGCGTTAATTTTGAGCCTGACTAATCCGAAAGCCATTTTGTTCTATGTGTCGTTTTTCGTACAGTTTATCGATGTTAATGCCCCACATACGGGAATTTCATTCTTTATTCTGGCGGCGACGCTGGAACTGGTGAGTTTCTGCTATTTGAGCTTCCTGATTATATCTGGTGCTTTTGTCACGCAGTACATACGTACCAAAAAGAAACTGGCTAAAGTTGGCAACTCACTGATTGGTTTGATGTTCGTGGGTTTCGCTGCCCGACTGGCGACGCTGCAATCCTGATGCTTTCAGCCCGCGTTGTCGCGGGCTTCCCATCTATAATCCTCCCTGATTCTTCGCTGATATGGTGCTAAAAAGTAACCAATAAATGGTATTTAAAATGCAAATTATCAGGCGTACCCTGAAACGGCTGGAATAAACCGTTTTCAGCGCATTCACCGAAGGAGGGAAAAGGATGCTTCAAATCCCACAGAATTATATTCATACGCGCTCAACGCCTTTCTGGAATAAACAAACTGCACCTGCCGGAATATTCGAACGTCATCTTGATAAAGGAACGCGCCCGGGGGTTTACCCACGCCTTTCCGTTATGCATGGGGCGGTCAAATATCTCGGCTACGCTGATGAACACAGTGCAGAGCCTGATCAGGTGATCCTTATCGAAGCGGGGCAGTTTGCGGTGTTCCCTCCAGAAAAGTGGCACAACATTGAAGCCATGACTGACGATACTTATTTCAACATTGACTTCTTCGTGGCTCCTGAAGTCCTGATGGAAGGTGCGCAACAACGGAAAGTCATTCATAACGGGAAATGAATCATGGGCAAAGCAACGTATACCGTGACCGTCACCAATAACAGCAATGGCGTTTCTGTCGATTATGAAACAGAGACGCCGATGACTTTGCTGGTGCCAGAAGTGGCGGCTGAAGTGATAAAAGATCTGGTGAATACCGTACGTTCTTATGACACGGAAAACGAACATGATGTTTGTGGTTGGTAATTATCACTGATCGTTGATGGCGCAATTTCTGCGCCATCGCAAAAAAAACCTCCGTGATGCTCGTCACAAATCTTGCCCTCCCGATGTTGTGCTATGCTTTTTATCAGCGACTAACCCGCTAATGCAAAACAGATAAGTGAGGAAACAATGGGCATTCTGTCATGGATTATTTTTGGGCTTATTGCCGGTATTCTGGCGAAGTGGATCATGCCAGGTAAAGATGGAGGTGGATTCTTTATGACTATCCTGCTGGGGATAGTCGGTGCCGTAGTCGGCGGATGGATCAGCACGCTGTTTGGCTTTGGTAAAGTCGATGGCTTCAATTTTGGCAGCTTCGTGGTTGCCGTTATTGGTGCGATTGTCGTGCTATTTATCTACAGGAAGATTAAAAGTTAACGCTTAAATTGCACAAAGGCTGCACACAGGCAGCCTTTGCTATTTTTTAGAGGTGACGTTACCACCATCCCAGCTCAGTGCCGAGTACGACAATAATCGCCACACCCATCATAATAATCGTTGTTTTTTTCATCTTTATGCTCCCGGGGCAGCATAGCCGCCAATAAAAAACCATGCTAAAAATACGACCGCTGTAATGAAGATTACAACCGGAAAAATAATACCGATTCGCATGTTATCACCAATCAAAAGGATGTGAATACGCCTCAGGAATGTAGCGCTGGATGCGCGACAAAAGGTGTTTTCTGTTTGTGTTTTTTCTCCTGATACATCGCAATATCGGCAGCATGCAGGGCACTGTCTGCATCGGTTGTTTCAGGATCGACTTCTACTATGCCAAGACTGGCACCGGGATAATACAAATCAACATCACCTAAGTGATATTCTCCACGTATTTGCTGCTGAATGCGTTCTCGCAGCGACGAAATATCCGCATTCTCGTTGTTTAGTGAAACAACTAAAAACTCATCACCGCCGAGACGACCAATAACTTCGCCATTTTGCTGGAGCGTATTAAGGCGCTCGCCAACCTGAATGAGAAACAGATCGCCACTATTATGACCAAAACGATCATTGATTAATTTGAAGTTATCCAGATCGATAAACGCGATCATTATCTTATGGTTAAGATGCCGGGCGAGGGAAAACAGTGTCGTCAGATTTTCAAAAATCGCCCGCCGATTCGGTAGCCCGGTTAACGAGTCGGTATACGATTGCGCAATCAGCGCAGCATTGGCTTCGCGCAGCTGTTCAACCAGTGCCTCTTTTTGAATATATTGTGCAATCAGTCCGGCGAATAACTGTAAAACCTGTTCCGCGCGTTCACTCCACTGGCGCTTCTCACTGCTGGCGGCGCAAAGCGTGCCATAGAATGATCCATCCGGTAAGTGAATTGGCGTGCTCAGAAATGTGGTGATGCCAAGATTGCGTGCCGCAATACAGTCACCCCAACGGTCGGGGACTTCATCGCTGAAAAAGCAGTTTTCATCAATGGCGCGTTTGCATAACGAGTAATCCCACGAGACGGTAAAATTCTCCGGGATGTGCATTTTCTGGCTGTTACGGGCAAACATAATATGCTGCAGGCGCGCTTCGACATCCACTTTGGTCAGGTAGGTTGATTCCATATCAGTGACCATTTCCAGCATCTCCAGAAGCTGTCGGACCAGACTTTCCAGTGACTGTTCTTTGGCAAGGGATTGCGAGACGCGGGCGATAATCTGATCTGACACGGAACAACTCCAGGATACGGCGGGTAAATGCTGATTATTTAATCTTTGCAGGCATGATAAAACATCATCAACAAAGATGAAACAAGACGTAATATGTTTTGAGTGAATGTAATAAAAATAGTGCTGCAAAACAAAACGATACCGCGATACTCTAATCTTGGATAAATATGTGAGATCAATAAATGAAAATTATCAGTTTTGTTCTGCCTTGCTTGCTGGTCCTGGCTGGTTGTTCAACCCCTTCTCAGCCAGAAGCACCTAAACCGCCGCAGATTGGTATGGCAAATCCGGCGTCGGTCTATTGCCAGCAGAAGGGCGGGACGCTCATTCCAGTGCAGACAGCGCAAGGGGTCAGCAACAATTGCAAATTACCGGGCGGTGAAACGATTGATGAATGGGCATTGTGGCGGCGTGACCATCCGGCTGGTGAAAAATAACCGCCGGATGCTGTACTAAAATCACAAGCTACGTAGCCAGTCGGCCAGCACCAGCGCATGGTTCTGCGTGGTGTTTTTTGCTGAGTAGAGCAGGGTCAGCGGCTGTTTTTTGGCGATGTCCGCCAGCCGCTTTCCTTCTTGCTCGTGTTGCGCCAGTTCTGCAAGATATTGCTCGCGAAAGGTTGCAAAATCGACGACTTCGCCGTGAAAGGCTTTGCGCAGTTCCGTTGACGGCGTGATTTCTTTATCCCACTCATCAAGGGCTAAATCGGTTTTTTTGATACCGCGCGGCCAGAGGCGGTCAACCAGTATGCGATAACCATCGCTCTGTTCAGCCGGATCATAAACGCGTTTGCACTGAATATTCATCGTGTTTGTTCTCCCTTTCACGCATGATTTGTTACGTCACTATAGCACCGGATATTAGCGAATTTCTTTGTCTCTCCCGGCGCAAAGTCCGAAAATCGCCATCAGTAGTGAAAGTATGGCAACACCCATAAGTGGTACAGACCAGTTACCGTTAGCATCGTGTATTTTACCCATCAGCGGCGGCCCACAGGCTGCCAACAAATACCCGACGGATTGTGCCATCCCCGAGAGTGCCGCCGCCTGATGCGCAGAACTTGCCCGAAGACCAATGAACGTCAACCCCAGTATCATTGTTGCGCCGGAACCAAAACCGAAAAGCAGAGTCCAGGTGATCGCGTGCGCTGGCATAAAGCAGAGCCCAACAGCGCCCACTGCGCACATCAAGGCAACGAACGCTGCAATACCACGCTGATCTTTCACATGATGTAAGAAAAGAGGGATCAGCAAACCGGGAGCTGCTGTGGCTAGTTGCAGCAAACCATGCAGTGAACCCGCCTGTGCTTCGCTATAGCCGTGACTGATGAGGATCGCCGGAAGCCAGCCAATAATCACGTAATAGACCAGTGAGTTGATCCCAAGAAACAATGTGACCTGCTAGGCAAGCGGCGAACGCCAGATACCCCGAGTATGTAAGGCGCGCGAGGTACTCAAATTTGCATGTTGTTGGCTTCGCCACTGTGGCAGCCATAAAAAAAGAGCCAGCAGAGGAAAACACATCAGCATGAGCAACGCGCCTTGCCAGCCAAAACCGTTCAAAGCCAGCGGCACGACCATAGCCGATCCAAGTGCCGCCGCAGCTCCCATTGTCAGGGAATATGCGCCGGTAAGTCTGGCGACGGAATGAGGGAAATCGCGTTTAATTAATCCTGGCAGTAAGACATTGCCTAATGCAATCCCACCGCCAATGACCGCTGTACCGCCAAATAATAAGTAAGGCGAAGGGAGAGAGCGAATTGCGATACCAGCACAGATCAAAAGTAACGCGGCAAACAGGCTACGTTCCATACCAAAACGTCGCGCTACCGGGGCGGCCAAAGGTGAGATTAGCGCAAAGGCCAATAATGGCAGGGTGGTCAATAAGCCGGTTTGCGCTGTCGTCAGCGAGTAAGCGGAACGAATCGTATCGAGTAACGGTGCTGCGCCGGTGAAGGTGACGCGTAATGTTGTGGCAATCATCAGAATGCCAGCGATAAGGACAATCCTGTTTTTGCCGCTTAATGAAGTTGAACAGGTCATATGCTTCTCATTGTTACAAACGAGGCTGTACCTTACCGTTTTTATTGTTATGTTGAATCAAGCTAAAATGACAAATTATCGCTAAATTCGGACAAAATGATGCACAGGTTGAATCTCAATGGCTATGAACCCGACCGACACCATGAAGCCGCGGTCGCATTTTGTATTCACGCCGGAACGGATGAGTTAACCAGTCCTGTACATCAGCACCGCAAAGGACAGCTGATACTGGCGCTACATGGTGCAATTACCTGTACGGTGGAAAATGCTTTGTGGATGGTGCCGCCACAATATGCGGTTTGGATACCGGGCGGGGTGAAGCATAGCAATCAAGTGACAGCTAACGCTGAACTCTGTTTTCTGTTTATCGAACCCAGCGCAGTGACAATGCCGACAACATGTTGCACATTGAAAATATCGCCCTTATGCCGGGAATTGATTTTAACCCTGGCAAACAGGACGACGACTCAGCGTGCTGAGCCGATGACCCGCAGATTAATTCAGGTCCTGTTTGATGAACTCCCTCAGCAGCCACAACAACAGCTGCACCTGCCCGTTTCTTCTCATCCTAAAATCCGCACGATGGTGGAGATGATGGCGAAAGGGCCCGTCGAGTGGGGGTCATTGGGGCAATGGGCTGGCTTTTTTGCGATGAGTGAACGCAATCTTGCCCGACTGATAGTAAAAGAGACGGGGTTGAGTTTTCGCCAGTGGCGTCAGCAGTTACAGCTGATTATGGCGCTTCAGGGATTAGTGAAAGGCGATACTGTACAGAAAGTTGCTCATACGCTGGGGTATGATTCAACAACGGCCTTTATTACTATGTTTAAGAAAGGCCTGGGGCAAACGCCAGGCCGATATATTGCGGGATTAACTACTGTTTCCCCACAATCAGCGAAACCAGACCCGCGGCAATAAGCGGGCCAACCGGTACGCCGCGAAACAGCGCCACGCCTAAAACAGTGCCTACCAGCAGTCCGGCGACCAGTTGCGGCTGGCTGCCCATTAACGTCACGCCGCGCCCACCCAGCCAGGAGACAATAACGCCTACTGCAATTGCCACCAGCGATTTCCAGTTCAGAAACGAGTGAATCAAGGTTGAGGGCGGTAGCGTCCCGCTGGCGATGGGGGCCATAACGCCAATCGTCAGAATGATTATCCCGATACTTAGCCCCTGTTTTTCAATCCACGGGAAAAAGGTGCTTAACGGTGTGACGCGGACAATGATCAACACCAGAATTGAAACGGCGACAGTGGTGTTATGACTGATAAAGCCCAGCGCAGCTAACCCGAGCAGGATCAGCAAAGTGACATCAAACATCGTGGTTTCCTTGCCAAAAAATAATAAGCCTGCTTACTTTACGCTTGCTGCAGGAAGGAAGTAGAAAATCTTTACGTTTTTTGCATAAAAAATCAGGCGAACTGTCATCAAACTGCCATTTGTGCACGCTAACAATAACGTGAAAACAGCTATCTCCCGGGGGCATGCTATGAACGATCAAATGTTCGTCGAGACACTGATTATCACGTCATCGTTTTTTGCCATTGCTGTTGTGCTGGTTTTGTCCGTTCTGCTTATTGAACGGACAGGCTAGTTACGCAGTGCGGCGGAAATTGACCAGTTCTGGTTGCGCAATGCGCAAATAATCCGCGGTTTTCAAAATAACGGATTTATCCAGCATACCTGCATTGAAGGCGATTTCATCAAATCGTTCGAAGAGTAGAGGGTCGGCAACCAGTTTGAGTTTTGGATGGAAGCTGAAAGGGGGGATCGCGCCGAAGACACAGCCTGTGAGTTCATCGACTTCCGCCGGGCTGGCCAACGAAGCGCGTAATCCGCCTATATGGCTGGCGAGTTGGCTCAGATCGGCCTGTTGATCGGCTGCGAGGATCGCCAGAACATGTTGATTTACGCCATTGCCTTTGACTTTACATACCAGTGCCTTAGCTCCCTGGCCTAAAGCGGTGCCACGAATTTCTGACACCGCTTCACATTTACCTACCGCTTCATGGGTAACGACGCGGAAGTTAGCACCTTCTTGTGATAATAAAGCGATTAACCGCTGATGCGTCACGCTTCCTTTAGCCATTTCAGTCATTTCACGCTCCTGAGATTACAAGCAAACAACCACAGAAGGTTATCATGAACGGCTGTTTTTGTTCTGCTTATTGACATATAAACGCTCATCGGAAGCTTTATACGCATCATGTAACGTATCGTTTTCTTTCATCGCGTAAATACCGGAAGAGAAGCCAATCTCTTTCTGCGGCGCGATATGTTGCAGACGTTTTTCGATACGTTCAGGCAGTTGTGCTGCAATTTGCGGCGTCGAATCGACAAGAATGATGCAGAATTCATCGCCACCGAGTCGGATGGCATAATCACTTTTACGAATCGATTGTTTAATCGCCTGAGCTAATAACGTAATCGCTAAATCCCCCTCCTGATGACCGAGGGTGTCATTTATTTGCTTTAACTTGTCCATGTCAATTGCAATAAACATCACCGAAGAACCGGCTTGCACCAGTTTCTGCAACCGCTGCTCCAGTTCAGGGGTTAAAATTTTGCGATTATACAGTCCAGTCATCGCATCACTAATATTTTCTCGCGACACATTTTGGTATAAACGGAAGTGCATCCGCACCATATTCAGCAAAATTAACGCCGTCAAAATCCAGAACAGAACTCTTTTCCACGAAGACGTGATAAAGTAAAGAATATCAATGGATAACGAGACACGAATGCCGCCCGGTAAGTCATGGACGTAACTGACATACTGGAACAGATTATCTTCGCTCTGGTTGATGATAATGTCGCGCCCCGAATCGGTATCGGTTAGCGTGACATTGAGAAAACGCCAGAGGAGAGGGCGGTCATGAGTGTAAAAGATATTCCGCAAATTGTTTTTGTTAATATCCAGCAGCACAATCCCTTTTAGCTGCCCTGCGACATATACCGGCGTCAGCAAACTCATCACGTTCTGTTTAGTACGCTGATCCTGGTAAATGCTCGACAATACGGTACGCCCGGTAAATACCTTTTCAATATCTTAGCGATCGATGCCAATACTTCCTGACTGCAGGAAGGACCAGTTATTCATCGCAAAGTATTCAACATTAACCGGCTCATAAAAATAGACATAGCGGTCATTGAGATCGAGATAATAGTGAAATTTCTCTTCGGCCATCCCAAGACCTGAACCGTAATCATCCTGGTGGCGGTTGCCTTCCACTGCCTGATCAAAAGCGGGTAATAGTGCTGCAGCTTCCACAATTGTGTCGCAGTCAGTGGATGCGGTTTGTAGTGTGCCGCGTAAGCCCGGGTATTTATGGGCAGTCAGGTTTAAGCCATGGGTATTATTGGCAGACTCAAAAGCCTCGCAGATGGCGCGCCGCTGTTCTGGCGACACTTCCGACTGCTCAGCAGCGAGAGCGCGCATCACATGCGCGGCAATACTCTGATTCTGATACTTATCATAAAGAAAGGAGGAGTCTGCTTTCTGCACGATATAGCGCAGATAGGCACTCATTGCTCTGTCGCTGGCGACAAGTTCAAAAATAAGGAAGGAAGATGTCAGCACAATGACACTTGCGGCGATAAAATGCCGGAGCATTCTATGGTGCAATTTCATGATAAATGGCACTCCTTCGGTTAGTGAAACGAGAAAACCAGATAAAGTTCGATTGCGGCCTGGCACAGGGGCGCTAATTATACTCATCTCTGCGCCGCTGGGGAGGGGAAATTTAGGGGTAATAGTAATAAATTGTATGCAAAAGCCACGCAAAAAGCATGGCTCTGAATATTTTTGCACTTAAATATGATGAATAATCACTTTGTTGCCCCCCTCGCTTTTCGCTTCGCGTAAGGCTTTATCTGCTTCCGTCATGACAAGCGAGATATTACGCGTGTCACCCGTTGAAAAAACCGTGCCAATACTGATGGTCATTTGTTCAGGAACATCATATCTGTTACTAAAGCCGGTCAGGAGTTCGACATTTTTACGCATACGTTCCGCAATGATTTTTGCCTGGGCACTATTGAGTTCGGTAAATAGCAAGCCAAACACCTCACCCTCCAGTCGCGCTAAAATATCATCGGGGCGGATGCTTTGCTGGATAATATCGACAATTGAAACCAGCACTTTATCACCCACACGATGTCCCCATTGGGCATTGATGCGTTTGAACTGATTAATATCAACCAGCATGACACAGAAGTCCTTAACAACAGGTCGCGACAATAATGACTCTACGCTGTTGAAAAAGTAGCGCCGATTATAAATATTGGTCAGCACATCATGAACTGCCAGTTTGCTGGAGAGTTGCAGTTCCTGAAAAATGTTATAAATCAGAAAAGACACAACAAACAGTTTACTGGAGACTTCAATCCCGCGACTGATGTACCAGATGGTGTAATTATACTCATCCAGAGTCAGTAGAAGTAAGTTGCAGCATAGCGATGCCAGACATAATAATGCTATTAATGGCCATAGTTCGCTGGCTAATCGTGTACGCATGATAATAAAGAACAGTAAAAATGCCCACAGACAAACCAATATTTTTGTATAGTTGATTCCCCAGGTCGCAGTATGGTTGTCAGGACAGTAGTCGACGACATACAAAGAATAGTCAGCGTTATAACTGCTCAGATTGTGTGCCAGAAGGGGAAAAACTAAAAAAGGAATCAGCGCCAGCAACAGGATTCCCGTTTTTTTCTTATTGTTGTCAAGGATGTTGTCTTTTCCATAACAAAAGAGTGCCAGCGAGGTTAAACAAATAAAACTGAGTTGGCGGAAAATATAGAAAATAGAAACATCATTCGACTTTGTCTGGATCAGTGTACTGCCGTTAATTGGTTTATGGATAATTACAATGGTTTCAACTAAATAGATAAGGCCACTTAAAAATGCAAGGCTTAAAATGAGTGTTGGTAAAATTTGTTTGTTAGTGAAATATTTCATTAACATGAAAAGAAAAATGACGGCGTTAAGGAAAAACAAAGCCACAACAACCATCAGGTAATTCATCTGTGGGATGAGTTTTACATTTGTGTTTTCGTTATATAAGGTAGTAATGCAAAATAAAATTAACGTCAGCAATAAACTGAAAATAAAAAAGCTTTGAGCTTTTAATTTTTGTGTACCCATAGAAACCATAAAAAGGAGAGCAATGTGAGCGCTGGATTTTATTGATGGCAGAGATATATAGTTTTGACCAAGATCAATTTTCGTTAACGATAAAAAATATTTAAAGAATAACCCCATGGAAATACGTGTTGACTGAATCATTTTTCCGAATGATTGTTTTCTGGAACTAAATTATGTAAAGGTTATGCTGTCATATTTAAAGCGATTGTAAGCTAATGTATGTAATAAATGAGATAATTTACAGCAAGCTAAAAATCAGCCAGGCGATAATGACCTGGCTGATAGTTTTAGTCTTTAGCTGTTGCATTTTGTTTATGAAACAGTTCACGGAACACCGGATAAATATCATCCTGGTCGCGGATGTGCTGCATCGCAAAGTTGTCGAAAGTAGATTGCAGATGCTCATATTCTCGCCACAATGTCTGATGTGCACGACGGGTAATTTCGATATAGCTGTAATAACGAACAACAGGTAATAATTTTTTCGCCAGGATTTCATGGCAAAGCGGAGAGTCATCGGCCCAGTTATCGCCGTCCGATGCTTGTGCAGCGTAAATATTCCACTGTGCCGGGTTATAACGCTCTTTCACTACCTCATCCATCAGTTTCAGGGCGCTGGAAACAATGGTGCCGCCTGTTTCCTGCGAGTAGAAAAACTCATGTTCATCGACTTCTTTCGCCTGGGTATGATGGCGGATGTATACGACTTCCACGTTCTTATACGTTCTGCTGAGGAACAGATACAGCAGAATATAAAAACGCTTAGCCATATCTTTAGTGGATTGATCCATTGAACCGGAAACGTCCATCAGGCAAAACATCACTGCCTGGCTGGAGGGATCGGGCCGCTTCTCGTAGTTCTTGTAACGTAAATCGAAGGTGTCAATAAAAGGGACGCGTTCAATTTTGGCACGTAATTCTGCAATTTCTTTGCGCAGACGTTCCTCTTCCAGCAGTTGCGCAGGTTCACTGTTGCTGATGATGGCCAAATTCTCTTCCAGTGCATGAAGTTCCCGCCGCTTGCCTGCCGTCATGGCTGTGCGTCGCGCCAGTGAGTTCTGCAATGAACGCACAACGCTGATATTGGCCGGAACGCCGTTAGCGGTATAACCCGCCCGATGCGTTTTATATTCGGTCAGCTGGCGTTGTTGGTTTTGTTTCAGATTCGGTAAGGCCAAATCTTCAAAGAGCAGATCAAGATACTCATCTTTCGAAATCTGAAAGACAAATTCATCCTGACCTTCACCATCCTGGCTGGCCTGGCCCTGACCACTGCCGGAACCTCCGCCGCCACCCTGGGGACGTTCAATTCGGTCGTTCTGGACGAAATGGTCATTGCCCGGATGCACGCGGTGGCGCAGACCGCCACGCCCCTGATGAAACATCGGTTCGCTAATATCTTCCGTGGGAATGGATACGGATTCGCCGCTGTCGACGTCAGTCACCGAACGCTTATTAATGGCCTCGGAGATCGACTGTTTAATTTGCGCTTTATAACGGCGTAAAAAACGCTGGCGATTCACCATGCTTTTGTTTTTGCCGTTCAGACGCCGGTCAATAAACCAGGTCATATGCCCCCCGTACTACATTTGCCAACTGTATGCTACGCCTGTGTTGCCGCTTCTCAGGCCCACGGTTCGCTGTCGTTGTAGGCCCGGTAACATGTGTACCGGGCCAGGGTTGTTAAGACGATTTACGTACGCGCAAATACCATTCGCACAGTAAACGCACCTGTTTACGGGTGTAGCCTTTTTCCATCATACGGTCGACAAAGTCGTCGTGTTTCTTCTGCTCGTCGGTTGACGTTTTGGCGTTAAACGAGATAACCGGCAACAGCTCCTCGGTATTGGAGAACATTTTCTTCTCGATGACCGTGCGCAGTTTTTCATAGCTGGTCCAGTTCGGATTGCGTCCGCTGTTATTCGCTCTGGCGCGCAGTACGAAGTTAACAATCTCGTTGCGGAAATCTTTTGGATTACTGATCCCCGCCGGTTTCTCGATTTTCTCCAGCTCGGCGTTAAGAGACTCGCGGTCAAACAGCTGCCCGGTATCCGGATCGCGATACTCCTGATCCTGAATCCAGAAATCCGCGTAGGTAACATAACGGTCGAAAATGTTTTGCCCATATTCGGAATAGGATTCAAGGTAGGCCGTCTGGATCTCTTTGCCGATAAACTCGGCATATTTCGGGATCAGATAACCTTTCAGGAACTCCAGATAGCGTTCTGCCTGCTCTTGTGGGAACTGCTCGCGCTCAATCTGCTGTTCCAGGACGTAGAACAGATGGACCGGGTTTGCTGCCACTTCTACATGATCGAAGTTGAACACGCGGGAGAGGATCTTAAACGCAAAACGCGTCGACAGACCGTTCATCCCTTCATCGACACCGGCGTAGTCACGATATTCCTGATACGACTTGGCTTTGGGATCGGTGTCTTTCAGACTTTCGCCATCATAAACCCGCATCTTTGAATAAATGCTGGAGTTTTCTGGCTCTTTCAGGCGCGAAAGAATGGAAAAACGTGACAGTGTTTCGAGCGTGCCAGGGGCGCATGGGGCGTGAGTCAATTCACTGTGATTAAGCAATTTCTCGTAGATTTTGATCTCTTCGGAAATGCGCAAGCAATACGGCACCTTCACGATGTAAACACGATCGAGGAAGGCTTCGTTGTTTTTGTTATTACGGAAAGTGACCCATTCGGACTCGTTCGAGTGTGCGAGAATAATCCCGTTGAACGGCAGGGCGGAGATACCTTCCGTCCCGTTGTAGTTACCTTCCTGAGTGGCGGTTAACAAGGGATGCAGCACTTTAATCGGTGCTTTAAACATCTCAACGAATTCCATGATCCCCTGATTGGCGCGGCACAGCGCACCGGAATAGCCGTAGGCGTCCGGGTCATTCTGCGCGTAGTGTTCGAGTTTACGAATATCGACTTTCCCAACCAGCGCGGAGATGTCCTGGTTGTTCTCATCGCCGGGTTCCGTTTTGGCGATAGCAATTTGTTGCAGAATTGACGGCCAGACCTTCACTACCCGGAACTTAGTGATATCGCCACCAAATTCATGCAGGCGTTTTGCCGCCCACGGCGACATGATGGTGCCGAGATAACGGCGAGGAATGCCATACTCTTTTTCCAGAATCTGCGCATCTTCCTGCGGATTGAAAAGACAGAACGGATGATCGTTGACCGGGCTACGCTCACCGTTCGCGCTCAATACATAAATCGGTACGAGCTGCATTAATGATTTCAGTCGCTCAGCAAGCGATGATTTACCCCCACCCACAGGCCCCAGCAGATACAGGATTTGTTTCTTCTCTTCCAGCCCCTGAGCCGCGTGTTTCAGATAAGAGACAATCTGTTCAATCGCGTCTTCCATGCCGTAAAACTCTTCAAACGCCGGATAACGTGCAATGACCCGGTTAGAAAAGAGTCGAGAAAGTCTGGGTTCCTGGGCTGTATCGACCATGACAGGCTCACCGATAGCCATCAATAGCCGCTCAGCCGCGTTGGCATAAGCACTGCGATCTTGCCGACAAGTGGTAAGAAACTCCTGCAGTGTGAACTCTTCGTCCTTGGCAGCTTCATATCGCTGGCGATAGTGATCGAATATATTCATGGTATGCCGTCCTTTCGTTTTTTAGCACAGGTTAAGAGCCGTTCATATGAATAGTAGAGGCTCCCGGAAGAGGTAAACTGAACGACGTCTCTTGCTAAAACACAGCAACTCTCATGCCATTTTATCGACGATGAGAACAACGTGCCCGGTGATACACCTTCAAAATTAAGCGTAGATGGCAAATGGAAAACTTGCCTGCACGGCTTTCTTAATTTCAATGGCATATCAACAGCTCATCCATAAATTTTGCATAATTAATGTAAAGACCAGGCTCGCCAGTAACGCTAAATTCATTTGGCTGTAAGCGCGGTGTCATCCGCGTCAGGAAAATTAAACAGTTACTTTAAAAAATGAAAACGTAAAAAGGTTGGGTTTCGATGTATTGACGGGTAAACTTTGTCGCCCGCTAAACATTTGTTTAAGGAATGATTAATTGTGACCAAACTCAAACTTCTGGCACTTGGAGTGCTTATCGCAACGTCTGCAGGCGTAGCGCACGCTGAAGGTAAATTTTCCCTGGGCGCAGGCGTAGGTGTCGTTGAACACCCATATAAAGATTACGATACCGATGTTTACCCAGTACCGGTAATCAACTATGAAGGCGATAACTTCTGGTTCCGTGGCTTAGGTGGTGGTTACTACCTGTGGAATGACGCAACGGATAAACTTTCAATTACCGCTTACTGGTCGCCGCTTTACTTCAAAGCGAAAGACAGTGGCGATCACCAAATGCGTCACCTGGATGACCGTAAGAGCACCATGATGGCTGGTCTGTCTTATGCTCACTTTACCCAGTACGGTTACCTGCGTACCACCCTTGCTGGCGATACCCTGGATAACAGCAACGGCATCGTCTGGGATATGGCCTGGTTGTATCGTTACACCAACGGTGGCCTGACCGTGACTCCGGGTATTGGTGTGCAGTGGAACAGCGAAAACCAGAACGAATACTATTATGGCGTATCGCGCAAAGAGTCCGCTCGCAGCGGTCTGCGTGGCTATAACCCGAACGACAGCTGGAGCCCTTACCTGGAGCTGAGCGCCAGCTACAACTTCCTCGGCGACTGGAGTGTTTACGGTACCGCACGCTACACCCGTCTGTCTGATGAAGTTACTGACAGCCCGATGGTGGATAAATCCTGGACTGGCCTGATTTCTACCGGGATCACCTACAAATTCTGATAATGCATCTTTCCAGGGCATTTTGTGCATAAAAACAGGGCGTCACGCCCTGTTTTGCATTACGGTGGTGCAATACCTGGGAGGAAACAATGCAACAAAAAATGATTCAATTTAGTGGCGATGTCTCACTGCCAGCCGTAGGGCAGGGAACATGGTATATGGGCGAAGATGCCAGTCAGCGCAAAACAGAAGTTGCTGCACTACGCGCGGGCATTGAACTCGGTTTAACCCTCATTGATACCGCCGAAATGTATGCCGATGGCGGTGCCGAAAAGGTGGTTGGGGAAGCATTAACCGGTCTGCGAGAGAAGGTCTTTCTCGTCTCTAAAGTCTATCCGTGGAATGCTGGCGGGCAAAAAGCGATAAATGCATGCGAAGCCAGTTTACGCCGTCTCAATACTGATTATCTCGATCTTTACTTATTACACTGGTCTGGCAGTTTCGCTTTTGAAGAGACTGTCGCAGCGATGGAAAAATTGATCGCCCAGGGAAAAATCCGCCGCTGGGGCGTTTCTAACCTTGATTATGCTGATATGCAGGAACTCTGGCAGCTGCCGGGGGGAAATCAGTGTGCCACTAATCAGGTGCTTTACCATCTCGGTTCACGAGGAATTGAGTACGATCTACTCCCCTGGTGCCAGCAACAGCAGATGCCGGTGATGGCTTACAGTCCGTTAGCCCAGGCCGGGCGGTTGCGCAATGGACTGTTAAAAAACGCGGTAGTCAACGAAATTGCACATGCTCACAATATCAGCGCGGCACAAGTATTGTTGGCGTGGGTGATCAGTCATCAGGGTGTGATGGCGATTCCAAAAGCGGCCACGATTGCCCATGTCCAACAAAATGCGGCTGTGCTTGAGGTCGAACTTTCTTCAGCGGAATTAGCTATGCTGGATAAGGCATATCCGGCACCAAAAGGAAAAACTGCGCTGGATATGGTGTGATGTTGTGTGCCGGATGCATCGCACCCGGCACACAACATTAACGTAAATTAACGTTTCGCAACGCGAATGGATTGCGCCAGATGTGCAGGTTTCTCTTTGGTCACTTTTTGCGTTTCTGAAGCGTAAGCCGTTTCTACACAAACAAATGTTTTGTAGCCATCATCCGGCATATCGCCCATGCTAATTGAAAGCGCCGGTCCCGGGTTCCAGCCGACAACGTTCAGATGATGCTGGTGGCCTACGGCGATAATACGATTCAGCGCTTCATCATTAATCACGCTGCAATCTTGTGGATTCAGATACACGCGATCGGTACGGTCAGGGAAGGTCTGAATACCATCGGTCAGTACATTTTCTTTCGCGTCATTCACTTTATCAATGAAGCGATCGCCCAGCCCACTGACGCTTACCTTAGCGATATCACCCACGTTAAAGTAGGTATGCAGGGCAGAGGTGGTTTCAAATTCGCCATGTGATTCAAGATCGATTTCACAAGTTTTACCCACGCGGAAATGCGCTAACAGCGTAAAGTCGTGCGGCCAGAATTTTTTCGTCTCTTCGCTTTGCGTCAATTCAAAAGTCAGCGCTACGCCATCAGCATCTTCATGATGTGATTTCAGCGTCCACGGCAGGTTGCGGGCAAAACCGTGCGCAGGCAGACCTTGTTGTGCCGCCGGACCAAACCACGGCCAGCAAACCGGTACGCCACCGCGAATAGCGACGCCATTTTTGAACGGTGTGTTGTTGCTCAACCACAGAACTTCTTCTTCACCCGCAGGTTTCCACGAGAGAAGGTGTGCGCCCTGTAATGCAAAAGAGGCTTTTACCTGGGGATGATCGACCACAATGAGGTCCAGTTCATCCAGTTTACGACGGGAGAGGACAGGGGAGATTTGTTCGATGACCGGAAGGGCAAAAATTTTCTTAATCATGACGCAGTCCTTTAACTTCATTTTATCAGGTAAAAAAAAGAGCGACCGAAGTCGCTCTTTTTAGATCACAGTGTCATCTCAACTTATTTGGAGATGTGAGCGATCAGATCCAGAACTTTGTTGGAGTAACCGGTTTCGTTGTCGTACCAGGATACCAGTTTCACGAAGTTGTCGTTCAGAGCGATACCAGCTTTAGCATCGAACACGGAAGTGCAAACTTCGCCGTTGAAATCGGTAGATACTACGTCATCTTCGGTGTAGCCCAGAACGCCTTTCATTTCGCCTTCAGCAGCAGCTTTAACGGCAGCTTTGATCTGCTCGTAAGTTGCAGCTTTTTCCAGACGAACGGTCAGGTCAACTACGGATACGTTCGGGGTCGGAACGCGGAACGCCATACCAGTCAGTTTGCCATTCAGTTCTGGCAGTACTTTACCTACAGCTTTAGCAGCACCGGTAGAGGACGGGATGATGTTCTGGGAAGCGCCGCGGCCGCCGCGCCAGTCTTTGTGAGACGGGCCATCAACGGTTTTCTGAGTAGCGGTAGTAGCGTGAACGGTGGTCATCAGACCTTCGATGATGCCGAAGTTATCGTTGATAACTTTAGCCAGCGGAGCCAGGCAGTTGGTGGTGCAGGAAGCGTTGGAAACGATGTCCTGGCCAGCATATTTGTCGAAGTTAGCGCCTTTAACGAACATCGGAGTGTTGTCTTTAGACGGACCAGTCATAACCACTTTCTTCGCACCAGCGGTGATGTGTTTACGAGCAGTTTCGTCAGTCAGGAACAGACCAGTTGCTTCAGCGACAACGTCAACACCAACTTCGTCCCATTTCAGGTTAGCCGGATCACGTTCAGCGGTAACACGGATTTTTTTACCGTTAACGATCAGATGACCGTCTTTCACTTCAACGGTACCGTCGAAACGGCCGTGAGTGGAGTCATATTTCAGCATGTATGCCATGTAATCAGCGTCTAACAGGTCGTTGATTGCAACGATCTCGATGTCAGAACGTTTCTGAGCAGCACGGAAAACAATGCGACCGATACGGCCAAAACCGTTGATACCTACTTTGATAGTCATATATTCCACCAGCTATTTGTTAGTGAATAAAAGGTTGCCTGTAAAATTACAAAAACCTTACGCAGCGTCAAGCGGAATCGTGTCAATCATTGCGACAAATCAATCCTGTGCCTAAGCATTACGCGACTGACTCGCCTCACTCTTCCTTTGGGCTTGAGACCACATGGGGTCGGCGCCCCGAATTTTAAAGGGCAATTACGATAAAAATGTGATTTTCATCACGATTTAGGTGCAGCCATTTCGTCGAGATCAAGTTTAGGACAAAATTTTGCCAGTTGGTGTTAATGTTTTGTTAGAATCAGTCACGTAATGTGAGCACGATTAAAGTGAGATGTGAGCAAATGGCTAATAAACCTTCGGCAGAAGAACTGAAAAAAAATTTGTCCGAGATGCAGTTTTACGTGACGCAGAATCATGGGACAGAACCGCCATTTACGGGTCGTTTACTGCATAACAAGCGTGACGGCGTATATCACTGTTTGATCTGCGATGCCCCGCTGTTTCATTCCGAAACCAAGTATGATTCCGGCTGTGGCTGGCCCAGTTTCTACGAACCGGTGAGTGAAGAATCCATTCGTTATATCAAAGACTTGTCACATGGAATGCAGCGCATAGAAATTCGTTGCGGTAACTGTGATGCTCATCTGGGGCATGTCTTTCCCGACGGGCCGCAACCAACAGGCGAACGTTATTGTGTTAACTCTGCTTCTTTACGCTTCACTGATGGCGAAAACGGCGAAGAAATCAACGGTTGAAAAAACGATTCAGCAACTTATTCCACAGGAGCGGAAAAATTATGAATCTTGATGACATTATCAACAGCATGACGCCTGAGGTATACCAGCGTTTGTCGACCGCCGTTGAACTGGGGAAATGGCCTGATGGCGTTGCGTTGACCGAGGAACAAAAAGAGAATTGCCTGCAACTGGTGATGCTGTGGCAAGCCCGCCATAATACCGAAGCACAGCATATGACAATTGACACAAATGGTCAGATGGTCATGAAGAGCAAACAGCAGTTAAAAGAAGATTTTGGTATCTCAGCAAAGCCTATTGCTATGTTTAAGTAAGTGGTTTATCCCCTTTTTGCCGCGGCTATGAAGGGGATAGCCAACAATGACCCCACGACTCGTCTCAATTATCTCGCCCCGACCTGGCTAAGTCCCAGTCCGATCTCTTGCCGTCGCGTTCACGCCTGAATGACTTCTCCTGAACTTAAGTCTCAGACCTATTTGGCCGGTAATCCCTCTCGAATTTGCTCTTTTTGCGTCCCGCCTTCCATCAACCTGTAACAGACCGAGCCATTTTCTGCGTAATTGTGATCTAAGTTGTAAAACGCAGATCATTATCTGTGTTTTACAGATTTAATGTTGACCTCAAAAATCATGTGGGTAAGTATGATGGCCATCTAAGCAAAACAAAACACAGAGGATGACGCAATGAAAGCACTGGCTCGGTTTGGCAAGGCCTTTGGCGGCTACAAGATGATTGATGTCCCACAACCCATTTGTGGCCCGGAAGACGTAGTGATTGAAATTAAAGCCGCGGCAATCTGCGGCGCAGACATGAAGCACTACAATGTCGATAGCGGTTCTGATGAGTTTAACTCTATCCGCGGCCATGAGTTCGCAGGTTGTATTGCGCAGGTTGGTGAAAAAGTCAAAGACTGGAAAGTGGGGCAACGCGTCGTGTCGGATAACAGCGGTCACGTTTGCGGCGTTTGTCCGGCCTGTGAACAGGGTGATTTTCTGTGTTGTACAGAAAAGGTAAACCTTGGTCTGGATAACAATACCTGGGGCGGTGGTTTTTCCAAATATTGTCTGGTTCCTGGTGAAATTCTCAAAATTCATCGTCATGCGTTGTGGGAAATCCCTGATGGTGTTGATTATGAGGACGCAGCCGTACTTGACCCTATCTGTAATGCCTATAAATCCATCGCGCAGCAATCGAAATTCCTTCCTGGTCAGGATGTTGTCGTCATCGGCACTGGCCCACTCGGGCTGTTTTCCGTACAAATGGCGCGGATTATGGGGGCGGTAAATATCGTCGTCGTTGGTCTGCAAGAAGATGTGGCGGTCCGCTTCCCGGTTGCAAAAGAACTGGGGGCGACGGCAGTAGTAAATGGTTCTACCGAAGATGTGGTGGCGCGCTGCCAGCAAATTTGTGGCAAAGATAATCTGGGACTGGTGATTGAATGCTCCGGTGCCAATATCGCACTGAAACAAGCCATCGAAATGCTCCGCCCGAATGGGGAAGTGGTACGCGTTGGAATGGGCTTCAAACCTCTTGATTTCTCGATTAATGACATTACCGCCTGGAATAAAAGCATCATTGGGCATATGGCCTATGACTCCACCTCATGGCGTAACGCTATCAGGCTATTAGCCAGCGGCGCTATCAAAGTCAAACCGATGATCACGCATCGTATCGGCCTGTCGCAATGGCGCGAAGGGTTTGATGCGATGGTCGATAAAACCGCAATCAAAGTGATCATGACTTACGACTTTGATGAATAACCACTCTCCTGAAGGAACGTTATCGCATGGAACAGATAACAAAACCGCATTGTGGTGCACGGCTGGATCGCTTACCTGATTGCCGCTGGCATTCGTCAATGTTTGCCATCGTCGCGTTTGGCTTGCTTGTCTGCTGGAGTAATGCCGTTGGTGGCTTGATCCTCGCGCAGCTGAAAGCGTTGGGCTGGACAGATAATTCCACCACAGCCACATTCTCAGCAATCACGACCGCCGGAATGTTTCTCGGTGCGCTGGTGGGCGGCATCATTGGCGACAAAACCGGTCGTAGAAATGCGTTCATCCTCTATGAGGCCATTCATATTGCCTCGATGGTTGTCGGTGCTTTCTCACCGAATATGGATTTTCTTATTGCCTGCCGTTTTGTGATGGGCGTTGGGCTGGGAGCTTTACTGGTTACGCTGTTTGCTGGTTTCACCGAATATATGCCCGGTAGAAATCGCGGAACGTGGTCCAGTCGGGTTTCCTTTATTGGCAACTGGTCATATCCGCTCTGTTCATTGATTGTGATGGGACTCACGCCGCTGATTAGTGCTGAGTGGAACTGGCGGGTACAACTGCTTATCCCTGCAATATTGTCGCTTATCGCTACGGCGCTGGCCTGGCGCTACTTTCCTGAATCCCCGCGCTGGCTGGAATCGCGCGGACGGTATCAGGAAGCCGAGAAAGTCATGCGGAGTATAGAAGAAGGCGTCATACGCCAGACGGGTAAACCTTTGCCGCCTGTGGTTATTGCTGATGACGGTAAAGCGCCACAAGCGGTGCCGTATTCAGCCTTACTGACAGGAGTATTACTGAAACGCGTGATATTAGGCTCTTGTGTGCTGATTGCCATGAACGTTGTGCAGTACACACTAATTAACTGGTTGCCAACAATATTCATGACCCAGGGGATTAATTTAAAAGACTCGATTGTTTTAAATACCATGAGTATGTTTGGCGCGCCATTTGGTATTTTTATTGCCATGCTGGTGATGGATAAAATTCCGCGTAAAACAATGGGTGTGGGGCTATTAATCCTGATTGCGGTGCTCGGATATATCTATTCACTGCAAACCAGTATGTTGCTCATAACGTTGATTGGTTTCTTCCTGATTACTTTCGTCTATATGTACGTTTGCTATGCCTCGGCAGTGTATGTCCCTGAAATCTGGCCGACAGAGGCCAAACTCCGTGGCTCCGGTCTGGCGAATGCGGTAGGGCGAATCAGTGGTATTGCCGCACCTTATGCCGTTGCAGTGCTGCTCAGTAGTTATGGCGTAACGGGAGTCTTTATTCTTCTGGGGGCTGTTTCAATTGTTGTCGCAATTGCTATCGCCACCATTGGAATTGAAACCAAAGGTGTCTCCGTTGAAAGTTTAAGTATTGATGCAGTAGCCAATAAATGATACGGGTGGATTCAAAATGAAAAATTCAAAAGCAATATTGCAGGTGCCGGGCACAATGAAAATTATTTCAGCAGAAATACCAGTGCCTAAAGAAGATGAAGTTTTGATTAAAGTAGAATATGTCGGTATTTGTGGTTCAGATGTACATGGTTTTGAATCAGGCCCGTTTATTCCGCCTAAAGACCCAAATCAAGAAATTGGCCTGGGTCATGAATGCGCCGGGACGGTTGTGGCTGTGGGAAGCCGCGTGCGCAAATTTAAACCGGGGGATCGGGTAAATATCGAACCTGGCGTTCCTTGCGGTCACTGTCGTTACTGTCTGGAAGGCAAATATAACATCTGCCCGGACGTTGATTTTATGGCGACACAACCCAACTACCGCGGCGCATTAACGCACTATCTGTGTCATCCGGAGAGCTTTACTTACAAACTGCCAGACAATATGGACACGATGGAAGGGGCGCTGGTGGAGCCTGCCGCAGTCGGGATGCATGCCGCGATGCTGGCAGATGTTAAACCGGGTAAGAAGATAATTATTCTGGGAGCAGGTTGTATTGGTTTGATGACGTTGCAAGCGTGCAAATGCCTGGGAGCAACGGAAATTGCCGTCGTTGATGTGCTGGAAAAACGTCTGATAATGGCGGAACAACTTGGTGCGACAGTGGTTATTAACGGCGCAAAAGAAGACACTATTGCACGCTGTCAGCAATTTACCGAAGACATGGGCGCAGATATTGTTTTCGAAACAGCGGGTTCTGCGGTCACCGTTAAACAGGCACCTTATCTGGTAATGCGCGGCGGTAAAATTATGATTGTTGGTACTGTACCGGGCGATTCGGCAATCAATTTCCTCAAAATCAATCGCGAAGTCACTATCCAGACGGTATTCCGCTATGCCAATCGTTATCCGGTCACGATTGAAGCTATTTCTTCAGGGCGATTCGATGTGAAATCGATGGTGACGCATATTTACGATTATCGGGATGTACAACAGGCATTTGAAGAGTCAGTTAACAACAAACGCGACATTATTAAAGGCGTTATTAAAATTAGCGATTAATTAATACGGGAGAACAGAATATGCTCGCAGATATCAGATATTGGGAAAACGATGCCACAAATAAACATTATGCAATTGCCCATTTTAACGTATGGAATGCAGAAATGTTGATGGGCGTTATCGACGCAGCCGAAGAAGCGAAATCACCGGTTATTATTTCTTTTGGTACAGGTTTTGTCGGTAACACCTCATTTGAAGATTTCTCTCACATGATGGTATCAATGGCACAAAAAGCAACGGTGCCGGTAATAACTCATTGGGATCATGGTCGGAGTATGGAGATTATTCATAACGCCTGGACTCATGGTATGAATTCATTAATGCGTGATGCTTCTGCATTTGATTTCGAAGAAAATATTCGTTTAACCAAAGAGGCTGTCGATTTCTTCCATCCGCTGGGTATTCCGGTAGAGGCGGAATTAGGGCATGTCGGTAATGAAACCGTTTATGAGGAAGCGCTGGCGGGCTATCACTATACCGATCCTGACCAGGCGGCTGAATTTGTTGAACGTACGGGCTGTGACTCATTGGCTGTCGCCATCGGCAACCAGCATGGGGTTTATACGTCAGAGCCACAATTGAACTTTGAGGTCGTCAAACGCGTACGCGATGCCGTTTCTGTTCCGCTGGTTTTGCACGGTGCATCGGGGATCAGTGATGCCGACATTAAAACTGCAATTTCGTTGGGTATCGCGAAAATCAACATTCATACGGAGCTCTGTCAGGCCGCAATGGTCGCAGTGAAAGAAAACCAGGATCAGCCTTTCCTGCATTTAGAACGTGAAGTACGTAAAGCTGTAAAAGAACGGGCATTGGAAAAAATTAAACTGTTCGGTTCTGATGGCAGGTAATGACTCCAACTTATTGATAGTGTTTTATGTTCAGATAATGCCCGATGACTTTGTCATGCAGCTCCACCGA
>NZ_JAVUPQ010000061.1:0-25527 GCF_032029835.1 Escherichia sp. AM3
AAATCGGTGGAGCTGCATGACAAAGTCATCGGGCATTATCTGAACATAAAACACTATCAATAAGTTGGAGTCATTACTCAATCACTTATTATCCGGTACCGAAACCGTCGACCCAGGTAGGGCAGAAAGTTCTGGATAAAATTTTGAACTATACCAACACCGAAATGAAAGAAGCGATAGCGCAGCGTAAACCACTGGTTACCACCGCTGGGCCGCGTAGTCTGATTTTCCGTGGGGCCATTACCGGTGTAGATACCAGCAAAGAAGGGCTGCAATTCTATGAAGTGGTTCCTGTTGCATTAGTGGTTGCGGGGACGCAAATGGCTACAGGCCACCGTACCATGGATACTCGCCTCTATTTTGAAGGTGAGCTGATTGATGCAGCGACTAATAAACCGGTTATCAAAGTCGTTCGTCAGGGCGAAGGTAAAGACCTGAATAACGAAAGTACGCCAATGGCTTTCGAAAATATTAAACAAGTTATTGATGACATGGCGACCGATGCCACCATGTTTGACGTTAACAAAAAGTAGTTCCAGACGCGCCATCGTTAGATGGCGCTTTTTATCCGGTGCGCCGTAAAACCCCATCCTTCAGGGCGGGGATATAAGGCGCGGTTTTCCACCTGACCAGGTGTTTGCTGTTGTTCAATGTATTGGCGGATGACGGATATTGGCGCACCTCCGCAGCTACTGGCAAAATAGCCAGGACTCCACAAAACGCCTTTGTAGTAATACCTGACTGCAATATCTGGTCGATCTCGTCGCAGTCACCTACCCGATACGCCTTTGAGGCTGTTTACCAGACTGGATATCGCCAGTTTGGGAGGATAGTTAATTAACAAATGGACGTGATCTGGTTCGCCATCCATTTCAACCAGTTCAGCTTCAAAATCAGCACATACATTTGAAAAGTAAGTGCGTAGTTTTTCTGTCGCGTCATGGTCAAAAATCTGGCGTCGGTATCTGGTGACAAAGACCAGGTGAACATGCATCAGGAAAACACAATGCCTTCCACGCCGGATATCGGTTTCTTTTTTCACAGACCAAAGTATCATTTGACCTGTGAAACGATTACAGGCATTTAAATTCCAGTTAAGACCAGGTGGTCAACAGGAGTGTGAAATGAGGCGCTTCGCAGGCGCATGTCGTTTCGTTTTCAATCGTGCTCTGGCACGTCAGAATGAGAATCATGAGGCCGGTAATAAATACATCCCTTACGGGAAAATGGCTTCCTGGCTGGTTGAGTGGAAAAATGCCACTGAAACGCAATGGCTTAAAGATTCTCCCTCACAGCCATTGCAACAGTCACTGAAAGACCTTGAGCGGGCTTACAAAAACTTCTTCCGGAAGCGGGCTGCTTTTCCCCGATTCAAAAAGCGGGGACAGAATGATGCATTCCGCTACCCGCAGGGCGTTAAGCTCGATCAGGAAAACAGCCGTATTTTTCTGCCGAAACTGGGCTGGATGCGCTACCGGAACAGCCGTCAGGTCACGGGTGTTGTGAAAAATGTCACTGTCAGCCAGTCCTGCGGTAAGTGGTACATCAGTATTCAGACAGAAAGTGAAGTATCAACTCCGGTTCACCCTTCAGCATCAATGGTCGGGCTGGATGCTGGCGTGGCTAAACTCGCCACGCTGTCAGATGGCACAGTCTTTGAGCCTGTAAACAGTTTTCAGAAAAACCAGAAGAAGCTGGCGAGACTTCAGCGACAGTTAAGCCGCAAGGTCAAATTCAGCAACAACTGGCAAAAGCAGAAACGCAAAATACAGCGACTGCATTCCTGTATCGCAAATATCCGCAGGGACTACCTTCACAAAGTCACAACGGCCGTCAGCAAAAACCACGCAATGATAGTCATTGAGGATTTGAAGGTCAGCAACATGTCAAAGTCAGCAGCGGGTACGGTCAGCCAGCCGGGGCGCAATGTCCGGGCAAAATCAGGTTTAAACCGTTCGATACTGGATCAGGGCTGGTATGAAATGCACCGCCAGCTTGCGTACAAGCAGCTCTGGCGTGGCGGTCAGGTGCTTGCTGTTCCGCCAGCGTATACAAGCCAGCGTTGCGCGTACTGTGGTCATACAGCGAAAGAGAACCGCCTGTCACAAAGTAAATTCAGATGCCAGGTATGTGGATATACAGCGAACGCCGATGTAAATGGCGCTCGCAACATTTTAGCGGCGGGGCACGCCGTTCTTGCCTGTGGAGAGATGGTGCAGTCAGGCCGCCCGTTGAAGCAGGAACCCACCGAAATGATTCAGGCGACAGCCTGAACGTAGCAGGGATCCACGTCCTTCAGGGCGTGGAGGATGTCAATATCGGTTTCTGTCAGCGATTAAATTCAACACCACGTAACAAACGCCTCCGGCAATTAATCCCCAAAACGCAGAACCAATCCCGACCAGCGTCAATCCACTTGCCGTTATCAGAAATGCCACCACCGCCGCGTCTCGCTCACGCTCATTATGCAGCGCCTGATACAAACTGCCGCCGATGGTACTTAACAGCGCCAGACCTGCCAGCATCTGGATCCAACTTACGGGCAGGGCAGCCATCATCCCGGTAATGGCACTACCAAACAGACCTGCGAGCAAATAGAAAATGCCTGCAACGGCAGCGGCCAGCCAACGTTGATCTTTATCCGGATGCGCTTCCGGGCTTTGGCAAATAGCCGCGGTGATTGCCGCAATACCGACGGAATAAACGCCGAAAGGGGAAAAAACCAGTGCCAGCAATCCAGTAAATACAATTAATGGCGAAACAGGAGCCGAATATCCAGCTGCTTTCATTGCTGCGATACCCGGTGCGTTTTGCGATGCCATCGTCACCAGAAAAAGGGGGAGTGCAACGCTCAGGCTGTGAGCAAACGAAAAATCAGGGGTAATATAAGTGGGGAGAACGGGTTTAAAGACAACATCAGTTGTGACAACGTCACCTTGCGCGATGACGATCACGATCCCAATAATCATCGCGGCAATTACCGCATAGCGCGGCGCAACGGCCTTGGTTGCCAGCCATACCAGCAACATACTTCCACACAACGTAAATTGACCGTCCAGACTGGCAAACGCCTGTAAACCAAAGCGTAATAAAATCCCGGCAAGCATTGCCGCCGCAAGCGAGTGCGGAATAATGCGCATCAGACGAGCAAAGAGTCCCGTTATGCCGCAGAGGACTATTAGCGCGTTGGTGACAATAAAAACGCCGATGGCTTCGTTAAGTGTTAGTCCCTGCAATCCGGTGACCAACAAAGCCGCGCCAGGCGTTGACCATGCGGTGAGAACAGGTACGCGATACCATAATGTCAGAGTCAGCGTACTGACGCCCATTGCCAGCCCCAGCGCCGTCATCCAGCCAGAGATTTGTGCAGTGGTGGCTCCGGCGACAATCGCTGCTTGCCAGATTATTGCCGCTGAACTGGCGTAGCCAATTAATACCGCCAGAAACCCCGCCAGTAGCGTGGGTGGAGGAATAGAAAACAGACGCATAGTCACCTCGTGCGTTATAGCGTACAGGCACCGTAGCATTTGTCCGTTATAACGCACAAGTGATAAACTTCCGTTTTGCCGGAGGAGTCGCATGGAAAATCTCGCTCGCTTTTTATCCACCACACTTAAACAACTACGCCAGCAGCGCGGCTGGAGTCTTTCGCGACTGGCAGAAGCGACGGGCGTTTCTAAAGCAATGTTAGGGCAGATTGAGCGTAATGAGTCCAGTCCGACGGTCGCGACATTATGGAAAATTGCCACCGGGTTGAACGTACCATTTTCAACATTTATTTCTCCGCCGCAGTCCGCTACGCCTTCAGTTTATGATCCACAACAGCAGGCGATGGTGATCACTTCGCTGTTTCCTTATGATCCACAACTCTGCTTTGAACACTTCTCGATTCAGATGGCATCTGGTGCAATAAGCGAATCGACGCCCCATGAGAAGGGGGTAATCGAACATGTCGTCGTCATTGATGGACAACTTGATCTGTGCGTTGATGGGGAATGGCAGACCCTTAATTGTGGGGAAGGCGTTCGATTTGCTGCAGACGTCACGCATATCTATCGTAATGGTGGGGAGCAAACCGTACATTTTCATTCCCTCATCCATTACCCGCGCAGTTAAGCGGGAAAACTATTTCGCAACGTCGCGCTTGTGGCTAAAATAGCCGCCATTTTTCAGCTACTGGATAAGAATGTGACCGTATCTTCTCATCGACTTGAACTGTTAAGTCCGGCACGCGATGCCGCCATTGCCCGCGAAGCTATTTTGCACGGTGCCGATGCTGTTTATATCGGCGGCCCTGGTTTTGGTGCCCGTCATAATGCCAGTAATAGCTTGAAAGATATTGCCGAGCTGGTGCCGTTTGCCCATCGTTATGGTGCAAAAATTTTCGTCACGCTTAACACCATTTTGCATGATGATGAGCTGGAACCCGCGCAACGGCTGATTACTGACCTCTACCAGACCGGTGTCGATGCGCTGATTGTTCAGGATATGGGGATTCTGGAACTTGATATTCCGCCGATTGAACTGCACGCCAGTACGCAGTGCGACATTCGTACAGTTGAAAAAGCGAAGTTCCTCTCTGATGTTGGCTTCACGCAGATTGTGCTGGCGCGAGAGCTGAATCTTGATCAGATCCGCGCGATTCACCAGGCTACGGACGCGACCATTGAATTCTTTATTCATGGGGCACTGTGCGTGGCCTATTCGGGTCAGTGCTACATTTCTCATGCGCAAACAGGGCGTAGCGCCAACCGTGGCGATTGCTCGCAGGCGTGCCGTTTGCCATACACATTGAAAGACGATCAGGGGCGGGTGGTTTCCTATGAAAAACATCTGCTGTCGATGAAAGATAACGATCAGACTGCCAACCTCGGCGCGCTGATTGATGCTGGTGTACGCTCCTTCAAGATTGAAGGGCGTTACAAAGATATGAGCTACGTGAAGAATATCACCGCCCATTATCGCCAGATGCTTGATGCCATTATTGAAGAACGTGGCGATCTGGCGCGCGCTTCATCAGGTCGTACTGAACATTTCTTTGTTCCATCGACGGAAAAGACTTTCCACCGTGGTAGCACAGATTATTTTGTGAATGCCCGTAAAGGCGATATTGGCGCGTTCGATTCGCCGAAATTTATCGGCCTGCCGGTAGGCGAAGTATTGAAAGTGGCGAAAGATCATCTCGATGTTGCCGTTACCGAGCCACTGGCAAATGGCGATGGCCTGAACGTGTTGATTAAACGTGAAGTCGTCGGTTTTCGTGCCAATACGGTCGAGAAAACCGGAGAAAATCAGTACCGCGTCTGGCCCAATGAAATGCCAGCAGATTTGCACAAAATTCGTCCACATCACCCACTAAACCGTAATCTTGATCATAACTGGCAGCAGGCACTGACAAAAACCTCCAGCGAACGTCGGGTGGCGGTAGACATTGAACTGGGCGGCTGGCAGGAACAACTGATTCTGACCCTCACCAGTGAAGAGGGTGTCAGCATCACGCATACGCTGGACGGGCAGTTCGACGAAGCCAATAACGCCGAAAAAGCAATGAACAATCTGAAGGATGGTCTGGCAAAACTGGGGCAAACCCTCTATTACGCCCGCGATGTGCAAATTAATTTGCCGGGGGCGCTGTTTGTACCAAACAGTCTGTTAAACCAGTTCCGCCGTGAAGCTGCTGACATGCTGGATGCTGCGCGTCTTGCCAGTTACCAGCGCGGCAGCCGTAAACCGGTTGCTGATCCTGCGCCGGTTTATCCGCAAACGCATCTGAGTTTCCTCGCGAACGTATACAACCAGAAAGCGCGTGAATTTTATCATCGCTATGGTGTGCAGCTGATTGACGCGGCGTATGAAGCACATGAAGAGAAGGGCGAAGTCCCGGTGATGATCACCAAGCATTGTCTGCGCTTTGCCTTTAATCTGTGCCCGAAACAGGCGAAAGGCAATATCAAAAGCTGGAAGGCGACGCCAATGCAACTGGTTAACGGCGATGAAGTATTAACGCTAAAGTTTGATTGCCGCCCATGCGAGATGCACGTCATTGGCAAAATCAAAAATCACATACTGAAAATGCCGTTACCGGGAAGCGTAGTGGCATCCGTAAGTCCGGATGAGCTGCTGAAAACATTGCCTAAGCGAAAAGGGTAAAACGCCAGTTTTCTGGTTACTCACAACTCATTGAATCTGCATGATATTGCCTGCCGGGTAAGGCGTCACGCCGCATCCGGCAACAAATGACTCAACGTTGTCCCGCTTCTGGTTTGCGCGATTTTTGCCAGTAAAAATGCTCGCGCAAACCTTCCGCCGACTCTTCCGCCACAGCACGCAATTCATCGCTGTCCGCTTCATGACGCAGCTGATGATCCACATTCTTTACCCACACAAATTCATGTCCTTTGTGCCCTGCCATGAGTTGTCCTGAGAACAGCGCACACGTTAATAAGACAACCGATAACGCCTTCGTAAACATCCTGCCACCTTTTTCTTACCTTTTGCCGCTATGATGCCGATCGTTTCTTGAGGTTATTATTCAGTTTTGCAAATTAGCGCAAAGAAATTCTGGAATCTTCCTTCCTGATTTTGCATGGCATTCTGCCGTTGCGGCGATTTAGTGCTATTTTCGAGCAAATTACACACGGAGGTAAACACTAATGTTTACTTTGTTGATATACTCAGCGGCAGGGAGGCGATGTGAAACAAAGCGAGTTCAGACGTTGGCTCGAATCTCAGGGCGTCGATGTAGCGAATGGCAGCAACCATTTGAAACTCAGGTTTCATGGGAGGCGCAGTGTCATGCCGCGTCACCCCTGCGATGAGATTAAAGAACCATTGCGTAAAGCAATCCTGAAACAACTCGGTTTGAGTTAATCGCCAATTAAAAAGGTTAATGACATGCGAGGGACAGTCGAAATTATGCGTTATCCCGTCACTCTTACACCCGCGCCGGAAGGCGGTTATATGGTTTCTTTTGTGGATATCCCTGAAGCGTTGACGCAGGGCGAAACTGTCGCTGAAGCGATGGAAGCGGCAAAAGATGCTTTACTGACCGCATTTGATTTTTATTTTGAAGATAACGAGCTTATCCCTTTACCTTCGCCATTAAATAGTCATGATCACTTTATTGAAGTGCCTTTGAGCGTCGCCTCTAAGGTATTGCTGTTAAATGCTTTTTTACAGTCAGAAATCACTCAGCAAGAGTTAGCCAGGCGAATTGGCAAACCTAAACAGGAGATTACTCGCCTATTTAACTTGCATCATGCGACAAAAATCGACGCCGTCCAGCTCGCGGCAAAGGCGCTTGGCAAAGAGTTATCGCTGGTGATGGTTTAATTACAGTTAACGAAAAGTTGTCATTTTTAACAACTGATATAGACTGCCGAATCATCTGCACATAATTACGATTCGATAATGAAAAAATACCAGCAGCTTGCAGAACAATTACGCGAGCAGATTGCGTCGGGTATCTGGCAACCCGGCGATCGTTTGCCTTCGTTGCGTGACCAGGTGGCGCTTTCAGGCATGAGCTTTATGACTGTCAGCCATGCCTATCAGTTGCTCGAAAGTCAGGGATATATTATCGCACGACCGCAGTCGGGTTATTACGTTGCGCCACAGGCAATAAAAATGCCGAAAGCGCCAGTCATTCCAGTCACTCGAGATGAAGCAGTCGATATCAACACTTATATTTTTGATATGTTGCAGGCCAGTCGCGATCCGTCGGTCGTTCCGTTTGCCTCGGCCTTTCCCGACCCGCGACTTTTCCCCCTCCAACAACTAAACCGCTCGCTGGCGCAGGTAAGCAAAACCGCCACAGCGATGAGCGTGATTGAAAACTTACCGCCAGGAAACGCAGAACTGCGTCAGGCTATTGCTCGTCGCTATGCCTTACAGGGCATCACCATTTCTCCTGATGAAATTGTCATTACTGCCGGGGCGTTAGAGGCATTAAACCTCAGTTTGCAAGCGGTAACTGAACCGGGCGATTGGGTGATAGTAGAGAATCCTTGTTTCTACGGTGCGTTGCAGGCGCTGGAGCGGCTACGGCTGAAGGCGTTATCGGTGGCGACGGATGTTAAAGAAGGGATAGATCTTCAGGCGCTGGAACTGGCGTTGCAGGAGTATCCGGTGAAAGCGTGCTGGCTGATGACTAATAGCCAGAATCCACTCGGATTTACCTTAACGCCGCAAAAAAAAGCACAACTGGTGGCGTTGCTCAATCAGTACAACGTAACGCTGATTGAAGATGACGTTTACAGCGAACTTTATTTTGGACGGGAAAAACCGCTGCCTGCGAAAGCGTGGGATCGCCACGATGGCGTTTTGCATTGCTCTTCGTTTTCGAAATGTCTGGTGCCTGGTTTTCGTATTGGTTGGGTCGCCGCCGGAAAACATGCACGTAAAATTCAACGCTTGCAGTTGATGAGTACGCTTTCCACCAGCTCACCGATGCAACTTGCGCTGGTGGATTACCTTTCCACGCGCCGATACGACGCCCATCTTCGTCGCCTGCGTCGCCAGCTTGCGGAACGTAAACAACGTGCCTGGCAGGCACTGCTGCGTTATCTGCCTGCGGAAGTGAAAATTCATCATAATGACAGTGGTTACTTTCTCTGGCTGGAGCTCCCCGAGCCGTTAGATGCCGGCGAATTAAGCCTGGCGGCACTGACGCATCATATCAGTATTGCGCCGGGTAAAATGTTTTCTACCGGTGAAAACTGGTCACGTTTTTTCCGTTTTAATACCGCGTGGCAGTGGGGAGAGCGTGAAGAACAGGCGGTAAAACAATTAGGCAAACTTATTCAAGAACGGCTGTAATAGCGTTTAATTTAATTCCTCTTAGATTGGGTAATATGAATTTCGAATAGCAGTCATATTTCCTAACTCCTTGACTATACTCCAGAAGATAACCTTACAGACGGCATAATGCGCGGTAGCTCACAACCTGATTAAATTTTCTCAGGGGCGAAGGTGTGCCTGCAAGCCGCCGTCTATGGTTAAACAAGGAGATATTTTTACGGCACGGCGGCTGAACAATTAATTACGACAGGAGTAAGACCTTATGAGCAAGACATTTGCCCGCAGCAGCCTGTGTGCGCTCAGCATGACAATAATGACCGCTCACGCCGCCGAACCGCCTACCAATTTAGATAAACCGGAAGGGCGACTGGATATTATCGCCTGGCCGGGATACATCGAACGCGGACAAACTGATAAACAATACGACTGGGTAACGCAGTTCGAAAAAGAGACAGGCTGCGCGGTGAATGTGAAAACCGCCGCGACTTCCGATGAAATGGTCAGTCTGATGACCAAAGGGGGTTACGATCTGGTTACGGCATCCGGCGATGCCTCGCTGCGTTTGATTATGGGTAAACGCGTGCAGCCGATTAATACCGCATTGATTCCCAACTGGAAAACGCTCGATCCGCGCGTGGTTAAAGGCGACTGGTTTAATGTTGGCGGCAAAGTTTACGGCACACCTTACCAATGGGGGCCGAACCTGCTGATGTACAACACTAAAACCTTCCCGACGCCGCCGGATAGCTGGCAAGTGGTTTTTGTTGAGCAAAATCTGCCGGACGGCAAGAGCAATAAAGGCCGCGTTCAGGCTTATGATGGCCCTATCTACATTGCGGACGCTGCGTTGTTCGTTAAAGCCACTCAGCCGCAGTTGGGCATCAGCGATCCGTATCAACTCACCGAAGAACAGTACCAGGCGGTGCTGAAAGTGCTGCGCGCTCAACACAGTTTGATCCATCGCTACTGGCATGACAATACCGTGCAAATGAGCGATTTCAAAAACGAGGGTGTGGTTGCTTCCAGTGCCTGGCCCTATCAGGCCAACGCCCTGAAAGCCGAAGGCCAGCCTGTTGCTACCGTTTTCCCGAAGGAGGGTGTTACCGGTTGGGCTGATACCACCATGCTGCATAGCGAAGCGAAACATCCGGTTTGTGCCTACAAATGGATGAACTGGTCATTAACGCCAAAAGTGCAGGGCGATGTGGCGGCCTGGTTTGGCTCGTTACCGGTAGTGCCGGAAGGGTGTAAAGCCAGTCCGTTATTAGGCGAAAAAGGTTGTGAAACCAACGGTTTTAACTATTTCGACAAAATCGCCTTCTGGAAAACGCCTATAGCAGAAGGGGGCAAGTTTGTTCCCTACAGTCGCTGGACGCAGGATTACATTGCCATTATGGGCGGTCGCTAACTTCGCTGGGGTGCTTTATGACGTACGCAGTGGAGTTTGACAACGTCTCGCGGTTGTACGGTGACGTGCGCGCAGTAGATGGCGTCAGTATTGCGATAAAAGATGGTGAGTTCTTCTCTATGCTGGGGCCGTCCGGCTCCGGCAAAACCACCTGCCTGCGCCTGATTGCTGGCTTCGAACAGCTTTCCGGCGGGGCTATCTCTATCTTTGGTAAACCCGCCAGCAATCTGCCACCGTGGGAGCGGGACGTGAATACTGTCTTTCAGGACTACGCGCTATTTCCGCATATGTCGATTCTTGACAATGTCGCCTATGGGCTGATGGTCAAAGGCGTGAATAAAAAGCAGCGGCACGCAATGGCGCAAGAGGCGCTGGAGAAAGTGGCGTTGGGGTTTGTACATCAACGTAAACCGTCACAACTTTCTGGTGGTCAGCGCCAGCGGGTTGCTATCGCCAGAGCATTGGTGAATGAACCGCGCGTATTGCTGTTGGATGAACCGCTCGGCGCACTGGATCTCAAATTGCGTGAGCAGATGCAGCTGGAACTGAAAAAACTGCAACAGTCTCTCGGTATCACTTTTATTTTCGTTACCCACGATCAGGGCGAAGCGTTATCGATGTCCGATCGTGTGGCGGTTTTCAATAATGGACGCATTGAGCAGGTCGATTCCCCGCGCGATCTCTATATGCGCCCGCGCACGCCGTTTGTTGCCGGATTCGTCGGGACATCCAACGTTTTTGATCCGCTAATGGCCGAGAATCTTTGCGGCATGACGGGAAGCTTCGCCCTGCGACCGGAACATATCCGTCTCAATATCCCCGGCGAAATGCAGGCTAATGGCACGATCCAGGCGGTGCAATATCAGGGCGCAGCGACCCGTTTTGAACTGACACTGAGCGGCGGTGAAAAACTGCTGGTGAGTCAGGCCAATATGACAGGCGAAGAACTGCCTGCCACGCTCACGCCCGGACAACAGGTGATGGTTTCCTGGTCGCGTGATGTGATGGTGCCGCTGGTTGAGGAGAGGTGAATGGCGATGAATGTATTGCAATCACCTTCACGTCCAGGTCTGGGTAAGGTGTCCGGTTTCTTCTGGCGTAATCCGGGGCTGGGGCTGTTTTTACTGCTGCTTGGCCCGCTAATGTGGTTTGGCATTGTCTATTTCGGCTCGCTGCTGACACTGTTATGGCAGGGATTTTATACTTTTGACGATTTCACCATGTCGGTAACGCCGGAACTGACGCTGGCGAATATCCGTGCGCTGTTTAATCCGGCGAATTACGACATCATTCTCCGCACGCTGACTATGGCTGTGGCAGTCACTATCGCCAGCGCCATTCTGGCTTTTCCAATGGCGTGGTATATGGCGCGCTATACCAGCGGGAAAATGAAAGCGTTTTTTTATATTGCGGTAATGTTGCCGATGTGGGCGAGCTACATTGTTAAAGCCTATGCCTGGACGTTATTGCTGGCAAAAGATGGCGTGGCTCAGTGGTTTTTACAACATCTTGGGCTGGAACCACTGCTGACTGCGTTCCTTACATTACCTGCGGTGGGCGGAAATACGCTGTCAACTTCCGGGCTGGGGCGCTTTCTGGTGTTTCTCTATATTTGGTTGCCGTTCATGATCCTGCCCGTTCAGGCGGCGCTTGAGCGTTTGCCGCCGTCATTGTTGCAGGCGTCGGCTGATCTCGGCGCACGTCCACGACAAACCTTTCGCTATGTGGTGCTGCCGCTGGCAATCCCGGGTATTGCCGCTGGCTCTATCTTTACCTTCTCACTCACACTGGGCGATTTTATCGTCCCGCAGCTGGTTGGTCCTCCAGGATATTTTATCGGCAATATGGTTTATTCCCAGCAGGGGGCGATTGGCAATATGCCGATGGCGGCGGCATTCACCCTGGTGCCGATTATTCTCATCGCACTGTACCTGGCGTTCGTGAAACGTCTGGGAGCGTTCGATGCACTCTGAACGCGCACCGTTTTTCCTCAAACTGGTGGCCTGGGGCGGCGTTGTTTTCCTACATTTTCCCATCCTGATAATCGCCGCCTATGCGTTTAACACTGAAGATGCGGCGTTTAGTTTTCCACCGCAGGGCCTGACGCTGCGCTGGTTTAGCGTGGCAGCACAGCGTAGTGATATTCTTGATGCCGTGACACTGTCACTTAAAGTGGCGGCGCTGGCGACATTAATTGCGCTGGTGTTAGGGACGCTGGCAGCTGCCGCGCTGTGGCGACGAGACTTTTTCGGCAAAAACGCCATTTCGCTGTTACTGCTGCTGCCCATTGCGCTGCCGGGCATTGTCACTGGTCTGGCGTTATTAACCGCCTTTAAAACCATCAATCTGGAGCCGGGATTTTTCACCATCGTGGTCGGTCATGCGACTTTTTGTGTAGTTGTGGTGTTTAACAATGTCATCGCCCGTTTTCGCCGCACCTCCTGGAGTCTGGTTGAGGCGTCAATGGATCTTGGGGCCAATGGCTGGCAAACCTTCCGCTACGTAGTGTTGCCGAATCTCAGTTCGGCGTTACTGGCAGGAGGAATGCTGGCGTTTGCCTTGTCGTTCGATGAAATCATCGTTACGACCTTTACGGCAGGTCATGAACGAACGTTACCGTTGTGGTTGCTCAATCAGCTTGGGCGACCGCGTGATGTACCGGTAACTAACGTGGTGGCACTGCTGGTTATGTTGGTAACAACCTTGCCGATCCTGGGGGCCTGGTGGCTAACCCGCGAAGGCGACAATGGTCAATAACCACTGATACAGGAATATGCTATGCAACATAAGTTACTGATTAACGGAGAACTGGTTAGCGGCGAAGGGGAAAAACAGCCTGTCTATAATCCGGCAACGGGGGACGTTTTACTGGAAATTGCCGAGGCATCCGCAGAGCAGGTCGATGCTGCTGTGCGCGCGGCAGATGCAGCATTTGCCGAATGGGGGCAAACCACGCCGAAAGTGCGTGCGGAATGTCTGCTGAAACTGGCTGATGTTATCGAAGAAAATGGTCAGGTTTTTGCCGAACTGGAGTCCCGTAATTGTGGCAAACCGCTGCATAGTGCGTTCAATGATGAAATCCCGGCGATTGTCGATGTTTTTCGCTTTTTCGCGGGTGCGGCGCGCTGTCTGAATGGTCTGGCGGCAGGTGAATATCTTGAAGGTCATACTTCGATGATCCGTCGCGATCCGTTGGGGGTCGTGGCTTCTATCGCACCGTGGAATTATCCGCTGATGATGGCCGCGTGGAAACTTGCTCCGGCGCTGGCGGCAGGGAACTGCGTAGTGCTTAAACCATCAGAAATTACCCCGCTGACCGCGTTGAAGTTGGCAGAGCTGGCGAAAGATATCTTCCCGGCAGGCGTGATTAACATACTGTTTGGCAGAGGCAAAACGGTGGGTGATCCGCTGACCGGTCATCCCAAAGTGCGGATGGTGTCGCTGACGGGCTCTATCGCCACCGGCGAGCACATCATCAGCCATACCGCGTCGTCCATTAAGCGTACTCATATGGAACTTGGTGGCAAAGCGCCAGTGATTGTTTTTGATGATGCGGATATTGAAGCAGTGGTCGAAGGTGTACGTACATTTGGCTATTACAATGCTGGACAGGATTGTACTGCGGCTTGTCGGATCTACGCGCAAAAAGGAATTTACGATACGCTGGTGGAAAAACTGGGTGCTGCGGTGGCAACGTTAAAATCTGGTGCGCCGGATGACGAGTCTACGGAGCTTGGACCTTTAAGCTCGCTGGCGCATCTCGAACGCGTCAGCAAGGCAGTAGAAGAGGCGAAAGCGACAGGGCACATCAAAGTGATCACTGGCGGTGAAAAGCGCAAGGGTAATGGCTATTACTATGCGCCGACGCTGCTGGCTGGCGCATTACAGGACGATGCCATCGTGCAAAAAGAGGTATTTGGTCCAGTAGTGAGTGTTACGCTCTTCGACAACGAAGAACAGGTGGTGAACTGGGCGAATGACAGCCAGTACGGACTTGCATCTTCGGTATGGACGAAAGATGTGGGCAGGGCGCATCGCGTCAGCGCACGGCTGCAATATGGTTGTACTTGGGTCAATACCCATTTCATGCTGGTAAGTGAAATGCCGCACGGTGGACAGAAACTTTCTGGTTACGGCAAGGATATGTCACTTTATGGGCTGGAGGATTACACCGTCGTCCGCCACGTCATGGTTAAACATTAAGGATAATATTGCAGATCGTAAGAGTATGAGATGATCTTGCGTACTGTCAGAGCACTGATTTCTCTGACAGTACGTGCTGCGTGCAAAATCACTACATCAAATAAACCAGCCAAATCTCATAGAGATAAGAGTAAACAAACCAACAGCAGCAAAGACATTTATCAGTACTACAGTTCTACTGGAAGCATTCATTTTTGCCACCTTTTATCATTGCCCCTATGTGTATAGTACGGGTTAAGAAAATCCGCAATAATACTCATTCTGAAGATGAATAAGGGCAAGTTGCTGTTTGATGATTTTTTCTCAAACTGGTGAAAAAACTTGATGCACGTCAAAAAATGACGCATATTTGCGCGCGTTTTATTCATCTGGCTGGACGCCCGTACATGTCTCTCTATCAACACATGCTTGTTTTTTATGCGGTTATGGCAGCAATCGCATTTCTTATCACCTGGTTTCTTTCTCACGATAAGAAACGCATCCGTTTCTTAAGCGCCTTTCTGGTGGGGGCAACATGGCCGATGAGTTTCCCGGTGGCGCTGTTGTTTTCACTGTTTTAAATCTTACTCACTGGCTTGACGGCACCACGCAGACTTATATCATTTGGATGAATCGATAAATTTCACAAGTGGCTAAGGAGAAAGTATGTCGCATCTGGATGAAGTCATCGCGCGCGTGGATGCCGCGATTGAAGAGAGCGTCATTGCCCATATGAACGAATTATTAATCGCCCTGAGCGATGACGCGGAGTTAAGTCGGGAAGATCGCTACACCCAGCAGCAGCGTTTGCGCACCGCTATTGCTCATCACGGTCGCAAGCATAAAGAAGATATGGAAGCGCGCCACGAACAGTTAACCAAAGGCGGCACCATCCTCTGATTAAAATGAGCGTCTGGCTACCAACCAGGCGCCAACCACAAGTAAAATTGCGCCACAAATTGGGCCGAACAACGCCCGTAGTGGTACGCCATGACTGCGGAAGATATCCAGCATCAGACCGCCAATTAGCTGGCTGGCGACCAGTACTGCAATAGTTGTCGCCGCTCCCACATTCTGATATCCGCTGATACTGGCGAAGACAAAAAACGATCCCAGCAAGCCGGGTATAAGTGTCCACCAGCGCACGCTGGACACCAGTTCGCCAAACCCCGCCATGCCTTGTTTAAACCATAAAATAGAAACAAAGAGCACAATCCCCACCAGTGAGTTCAGCAACATGGCGATGAGAATGGTAGAGGAGGTCTGGGTGATGCGCACCATCAGCGTGTTCTGGACTACCAGACCAATTCCGGCGGCAATCAAAAAAGCAAGGGTGAGCGACTGATTCATCCGATCGCGTCCGGTTCAGTGCGTTCGTCGAGTTGCAACTGCATAAATGTCAGATCCAGCCAGCGCCCAAATTTAGTGCCCACCTGCGGCATTTGTGCGGTGACGACAAATCCCAGCGAATGGTGCAGATGCAGCGAGGCCTGATTTTGCGATTCGATCCCGGCGACCATGACATGCTTCCCGCAATCCCGCGCTTCATCAATCAATCGGCTTAACAATTTACGCCCCAGACCTTTGCCCTGATGATCGGGATGGACATAAACCGAATGTTCCACGGTATGGCGAAAACCATCGAAACTACGCCAGTCGCCAAACGAGGCATATCCCGTCACTACGCCATCTTCTTCACTTACCAGCACCGGATAACCTGCTATGGTCCGCGCTTCAAACCAGGCAATGCGGTTATCTGCATCAACCGTTTGGTCATTCCAGATAGCCGCCGTATACAACACGGCGTGGTTATAAATTTCCGCAATGGCAGCACAATCGGCTTTGCGGGCAAAACGGATGGACATGTCTGGCCTCGATAAAATAATGATGATGATGTTATCAATACTATCGAAAACAGCCCGAAGCAACGGATTCCTCGATGAAATTATTGCGTGTTGCAGAGGGAATGTGACGGCTGCAAACAAAACCAATCCCGTGAGCCTGCTACTATTGATGGATTCATGCCAAAAGCACAGGAGAGCATTATGGGGCAACAAAAGCAGCGTAATCGACGTTGGGTTCTGGCCTCGCGTCCACATGGCGCACCGGTTCCGGAGAATTTCCGTCTTGAAGAAGATGATGTCGCCACACCGGGTGAAGGACAGGTGTTACTGCGCACAGTTTATTTGTCCCTGGACCCGTATATGCGTGGACGTATGAGCGATGAGCCATCTTATTCACCGCCTGTTGATATTGGCGGCGTGATGGTCGGCGGCACGGTGAGCCGTGTTGTGGAGTCGAATCATCCTGATTATCAGCCTGGCGACTGGGTGCTGGGCTACAGTGGATGGCAGGACTATGACATATCCAGTGGTGATGATCTGGTGAAACTTGGCGATCATCCGCAAAATCCATCGTGGTCGCTGGGTGTGCTGGGGATGCCAGGCTTTACCGCTTATATGGGGCTGCTGGATATCGGTCAGCCTAAAGAGGGCGAAACGTTGGTGGTAGCTGCGGCGACAGGTCCTGTGGGAGCAACGGTGGGGCAAATCGGCAAACTTAAAGGTTGCAGGGTGGTGGGGGTTGCCGGTGGCGCGGAAAAATGCCGCCATGCTATCGAGGTGCTGGGCTTCGATGTTTGTCTTGATCACCACGCGGATGATTTTGCCGAACAACTGGCGAAAGCGTGCCCAAAAGGTATTGATATCTATTATGAAAACGTGGGCGGTAAGGTATTTGATGCAGTGCTACCATTACTTAATACATCTGCGCGCATTCCCGTTTGTGGCTTAGTGAGCAGCTATAACGCTACAGAGCTACCACCCGGTCCGGATCGTTTACCCCTGTTGATGGCAACGGTGCTGAAAAAACGTATTCGCTTGCAAGGGTTTATTATCGCTCAGGATTATGGTCACCGCATCCATGAGTTTCAGAAGGAGATGGGGCAATGGGTGAAAGAGGATAAAATCCACTACCGCGAAGATATTACTGATGGTTTAGAGAATGCGCCACAGACGTTTATCGGCCTGCTGAAGGGTAAAAACTTCGGCAAAGTGGTGATCCGCGTGGCGGGTGATGATTAAAGTTTCAACGGCGGCGTAAGCCGCCATAAAAATCCAGGCAAAAAGCTTATTTTCAGCTTTAATTAACTAACCACGTCATTGTTCTGCTGCTAATAACAACAAAGGTGAGTGGTTTATGATTATTCACTTTAATACACCAGGTGAACTCCTTCTGCCATGCAGGCAGGGTTGGACAGAAAACACGCGAAGGAATTAAAATGCCTGGAACGGGAAAAATGAAACATGTCAGTTTGACTCTGCAGGTTGAGAACGACCTGAAACATCAGCTTAGTATTGGCGCATTAAAACCTGGCGCACGCCTGATTACTAAAAATCTGGCGGAGCAATTAGGTATGAGTATTACACCTGTGCGTGAAGCATTATTACGTCTGGTTTCGGTGAATGCGCTTTCTGTCGCACCTGCACAAGCATTTACAGTTCCGGAAGTGGGGAAACGTCAATTAGACGAAATCAATCGGATCCGCTACGAACTGGAATTAATGGCAGTTGCTCTGGCTGTTGAAAACCTCACCCCGCAAGACCTTGCGGAACTCCAGGAATTGCTCGAGAAATTACAGCAGGCGCAAGAAAAGGGCGACATGGAACAAATCATTAATGTAAACAGGCTATTTCGCTTAGCGATTTATCATCGCTCAAATATGCCCATCCTGTGTGAGATGATTGAGCAACTGTGGGTCAGGATGGGGCCTGGTTTACATTATCTCTATGAAGCGATTAATCCAGCGGAATTACGGGAGCATATAGAAAACTATCATCTGTTACTCGCTGCGTTAAAAGCAAAAGACAAAGAGGGATGCAGACATTGTCTTGCTGAAATTATGCAACAAAATATTGCTATTTTATACCAGCAATACAATCGTTAAAGTAAATGCCCGGCAAATACCGGGCATCAAGGTAATTACTCAAATCGCCATGCGATATTCACGCCGACACCATAATTTCGCCCGGGCGCAGGTTCGTAATATCGCCCGTTTGACTCATTGACAATGACAGAACCAACGTATTCTTTATCGAATAAATTATCGACACGACCAAATAAATCCACAGTTAAATTGTGGTAATTGTATTTATACCCGGTGAATAAGCCGATGAGAGTATAAGACGGCGCCTTGGCCGTATTTTCATCATCTGCCATAATATCGCCCATATAACGCGCTTCCGTGCCTGCATACCAGCCATCTTCCGGTACATAACCTATCGACGCAAAGCCCATATTACGGGCGATCCCAGGCATCCGATTACCGTTACAATCCTGTTCATTGCAAACATTGCTGCGATAGGTCGCATCAAGCCAGGTCCAGGACGCGTTTACGCGAAAATCTCCCGCGAAACGTTGATCCCATGCCAGTTCAGCGCCTTGACGACGGGTCTTTCCAGCATTTTTGTAAGTCGTACGCCCACCGCTACTGCTATCGACAACAATTTCATCATCGGTGTCGGTCTGGAACAATGCGAGACTAAGCAGCCCATCACCAATACGCGTTTTACTGCCGATCTCAATTGTATCGTTGGTGGATGGTTTTAAACCAAAGTTCATACCGCTTTGCCCATCAGCCCGATAAGACAGCTCATTAATCGTCGGCGTTTCAAAACCACGCCCGGCTGCCAGATAGATATTCCAGGCATCGGTCATTGCATATTTTAACGATCCGGCTGGTAGCCATTTGTGATAACTGGCATCACCGCTGTCATCGCCGTTACCCGGAGTAATGTAATGGTCGTTGGAATCAAACCACACGGAGCTGTAGCGCACGCCAGCATCCAGCGACAGTTTTTCGCTCAGCTGCCACTGCGTCTGTAAATAGGGATCGATGTTCCACATCAGATTGCGTTCGTCGCGACGCAACTCACCTTTTTGCCCGTACTCCGGCATGCCGCTATTCAGGCGGAAGTTATTGTAGCCCTTGCGGTTTTCACTCATGTTTTCGTAGTTCAGGCCGGTAGTGAACGTGACCGGAACGCCCAGTTCACCACGGTGTGTCCAGCGGCTGTCTATTCCCTGGTAATGGCGTTGCAGGGTAATCACGCCGCCCGCATGTGACGGGTTAAGTTGTGGTGCCATGGGTATTGACTGGTACTGGGTCGTTTCTCGCTCTCCGGCATACATCATCACACTCATATCATCCCGCGAACTCAGGCTACGTTCATAGCGCAACCCAGCCTGAGTTTGCTTGATGGTTTTTCGCGTGTCGTATTGTTCAGCGCGTGGCGCTTGTTGCGGATTCGCTTTCCATTCTGCTTTGGTTAGCCCACCAGGGTCATCTGCTTTGATATCCACGCTATTGAAAATCAGGCTTAATTTGCTGGCGTCATCAATGCGTACGCCCAGTTTGGCATTAGCTAAATTTTTCTGTGCGCCACTATGGTCACGATAGCCGTGGGTCGTAAAACGCGTGGTTGAGACGGTGTAATCGACATCGCCGGGCTGTGTGCCGTCGCCCGTTGCACCCGTTGCTTTGAGCCCATAGCGCCAGCTGCCAAAACTGCCGTAGTAACTGCTGGCTTCAATGGTTGGTGGCTGTTGCCCGGTCTGGGTGGTGACATTCATTACACCGCCAGACGCGTTGCCATACAGGGCAGAGAAGGGGCCACGCAGCACTTCCACATTTTGCACACTGCTTAAATCGATGTTGGATGTTTGCCCTTGCCCGTCGGGCATGGTAGCGGGAATACCGTCCACATACAGGCGAATACCGCGAATTCCGTAAGTGGAGCGGGAGCCAAATCCGCGAATCGACAGCTGTAAATCTTGCGCATAGTTCTGCCGATTTTGTACCTGCAAACCAGGCACGCTGGTCAGTGATTCGGACAAGTTAATGCGCGGTGTTGCCAGGCGCATCTCCTCGCCATCCACCACGCTTACTGCTGCTGGGGTATCCAGTTCTGAAACCACCTGCGGTGCGGCACTGACAATCATGGTCTGTTCATCAGCGGCAAAAACAACGGGGGAAAGGGCAAGTAGTGCGGGCAAAACGGTCTGTCGGACGGAAAAAATCTTCATGAAAAAAGCCAGGTTAAGAATGGGAAAACGCCGTTATGGTAATGAAATTGTAAATTTATGGAAAATGAAACGGCACGATACGTTAAGTAATTGAGAAAATTGTAGTCGTAACGGCAAGAAATGCTCCACATTTGAGAAAATAATGATTACCATTCCCATTTATAACAAGAGCGTAACGATGATTACGCTTAGCGAAGCATTGTGAAGCAGCAAAAATATCGGTTCATCAAAGGGAGTCGTCATGCATTTACGTCATCTGTTTTCATCGCGCCTGCGTGGTTCATTACTGTTAGGTTCATTGCTTGTTGCTTCATCATTCAGTACGCAGGCCGCAGAAGAAATGCTGCGTAAAGCGGTAGGTAAAGGTGCCTACGAAATGGCTTATAGCCAGCAAGAAAACGCACTGTGGCTCGCCACTTCGCAAAGCCGCAAACTGGATAAAGGTGGCGTGGTTTATCGTCTTGATCCGGTCACTCTGGAAGTGACGCAGGCGATCCATAACGATCTCAAGCCGTTTGGTGCCACCATCAATAACACGACTCAGACGTTGTGGTTTGGTAACACCGTAAACAGCGCGGTCACGGCGATAGATGCCAAAACGGGCGAAGTGAAAGGCCGTCTGGTGCTGGATGATCGTAAGCGCACGGAAGAGGTGCGCCCGCTGCAACCGCGTGAGCTGGTAGCTGATGATGCCACGAACACCGTTTACATCAGTGGTATTGGTAAAGAGAGCGTGATTTGGGTCGTTGATGGCGAGAATATCAAACTGAAAACCGCCATCCAGAACACCGGTAAAATGAGTACCGGTCTGGCGCTGGATAGCAAAGGCAAACGTCTTTACACCACTAACGCTGACGGCGAATTGATTACCATCGACACCGCCGACAATAAAATCCTCAGCCGTAAAAAGCTGCTGGATGACGGCAAAGAGCACTTCTTTATCAACATTAGCCTTGATATCGCCAGGCAGCGTGCATTTATCACCGATTCTAAAGCGGCAGAAGTGTTAGTGGTCGATACCCGTAATGGCAATATTCTGGCGAAGGTTGCGGCACCGGAATCACTGGCTGTGCTGTTTAACCCAGCGCGTAATGAAGCCTACGTAACGCATCGTCAGGCAGGTAAAGTCAGTGTGATTGACGCGAAAAGCTATAAAGTGGTGAAAACGTTCGATACGCCGACTCATCCGAACAGCCTGGCGCTGTCTGCCGATGGCAAAACGCTGTATGTCAGTGTAAAACAAAAATCCACTAAACAGCAGGAAGCTACCCAGCCGGACGATGTGATTCGTATTGCGCTGTAATAGATATGGCGAGGGTGAAAACGGAGAGACTTGCCTGACTTTTATCACGCCGCATGCGGCACACCTTCGTCAGTAATTTGAAGTTGCCCGGCACGTAGCCGGGCAATTTTGCAATTAGCTCGCCGTTTCAGGCTTAAACACGATTTCCTGTTTTTCTTCATCTTCCTCGACGACTGGCGCAGTGCTGTGAATTTCAGCAACGCGTTTGCGCACACCAAACCAGCCTATAACCAGCAGAATACCGATAATCGGCAGCGCCGCGATAGTATAAGTCCCGTTCGGGTAATCGAACGCCATCAGCACAAGGACACTCAGTAAAAACAGTAATGTCAGCCAGGAAGTGAAGGGCGCGCCAGGCAGTTTAAAACTGACATCCGCTGCTTTGCCTTCTTTAATCGCTTTACGCAGGCGCATCTGGCACACGATGATAAACGCCCATGAAGCGATGATTCCCAGCGACGCGAAGTTCAACACAATCTCAAATACGCGCGACGGCACCAGATAGTTGAGGAATACGCCGACGACATACACAACTAGTGTCGCTAGAATCCCGGCATACGGCACATGCTGACGACTCATTTTCGCCATAAAACTCGGTGCGGAACCGCCCATCGCCATTGAGCGCAGAATACGTCCGGTGCAGTACAGACCTGAGTTCAGGCTGGAGAGGGCAGCGGTCAGCACCACAATGTTCATAATGCTGCCGATATATGGCACACCCAGTTTAGAGAAAAACGTCACGAACGGACTTTGCCCCGCCTGATACGCGCTCCACGGCAATAGCATAACCAGCAACACCACGGAGCCGACGTAAAACAGGCCAATACGCCAAATCACGCTGTTAATCGCTTTAGGCACCATGGTCTGCGGATCTTTACATTCTCCGGCAGCTGTACCCACCATTTCAATGGAGGCAAAAGCAAACACTACGCCCTGAATCAACACCAGAGCAGGCAGCAAACCGTGGGGGAAGAAGCCGCCATTATCGGTAATTAAATGAAAGCCAGTGGTGTTGCCATCCAGCGGCTGACCACTACCGAGGAACACTGTACCCACGACCAAAAAGGTCACAATGGCGAGCACTTTAATAAGCGCAAACCAGAACTCCATCTCCGCAAACCATTTCACACCGATCATATTCATGGTGCCAACGATGGTAAGTGCAGCGAGCGCAAAGACCCACTGCGGCACGCCGCCAAACGCACCCCAGTAATGCATATACAGAGCGACGGCGGTAATATCAACAATCCCCGTCATCGCCCAGTTGATGAAGTACATCCAGCCAGCAACATAAGCGGCTTTCTCACCCAAAAACTCACGGGCATAAGAGACAAAACTGCCACTGGAAGGGCGGTGTAGCACCAGCTCACCCAATGCACGCAGAATAAAAAACGAAAACAAGCCACAAATTAAATAAACCAGTGCCAATGCTGGACCCGCCATTTGCAGTCGGGCTCCTGCACCTAAAAACAAGCCGGTGCCAATCGCGCCGCCAATGGCGATCATCTGTACCTGGCGATTGCCCATCGCTTTGTGATACCCCTCTTCGTGGGCATTAAGCCAGCGGCGTTTCGCGGCGTGTTGATCTGAAGTGTCGGTGTCGTGTTTACTCATTGCTCTCCCTGATTGCTTTAATGAAAAAGTCATATAAGTTGCCATGAACAATGTTTATTCATCCTGGCGATGATAGTTATCACCATTATTCTTTATGGGTATAAAACTATCGGCGCAGCATCCTACCCGTTATCGATAAACGATGCAAAACATCCCCTTACAATCCTGAAGGGGAATAATACAACTGACGAAAAAATGACAAATCTTTTTGCTGGTTAACCTGTGTACTGTCCTACACTTAATCTTTAAAAGATTGTGAGGGCATATGATTAAGGTGTATGGCGTACCCGGATGGGGCTCTACAATCAGTGAGCTGATGCTAACACTGGCTGATATTCCTTATCAGTTCGTTGATGTCAGTGGTTTTGACCACGAGGGAGCTTCACGCGAGTTATTGAAAACCCTGAACCCGTTGTGTCAGGTTCCGACACTGGCGCTGGAAAATGACGAGATTATGACGGAGACAGCGGCGATTGCATTTATGGTTCTCGATCGTCGCCCGGACCTTGCGCCACCGGTTGGGCGCGCCGAACGTCAGCAGTTTCAACGGCTATTGGTCTGGCTGGTTGCTAATGTCTATCCAACATTCACTTTCGCCGATTACCCTGAGCGTTGGGCATCTGACGCACCTGAACAGTTAAAGAAGAATGTAATTGAATATCGCAAATCACTTTATATCTGGCTGAATTCACAATTGACCGCTGAACCTTATGCCTTTGGTGAGCAACTAACGCTGGTGGACTGTTATCTCTGCACCATGCGCACATGGGGGCCGGGGCATGAATGGTTTCAGGATAATGCGCAGAATATCAGCGCGATCGCTGATGCTGTATGTCAGTTACCGAAATTACAAGAAGTATTAAAAAGGAATGAAATTATTTGAGTGGGATACCAGAAGATTATGTTATTTATTATTCAGTAACTTTATCCACAATGATGGGTGTAATTAATTAAATTCATGTTATGTTTTTTGATTTATATCACTCTCCCCTTCATTCAGCTTGTCTATTTCATTTCCTCTGAAAAGAAACTAACTATTCACATTGTGCAGATGTTTCACTTGTTATCACAGGTATTCTATAATCTCAAAAAGTTTTTAATGATGGATATGCTCGGAGTTGGAGATGCAATTAATATTAATACAAATAAAAATATCCGGCAGGTATGCTAAAAGGATAAATGGCGTTCTCTGTATTTATTCGCAATTATCTGTAGGACAAATATGGAGAGCTTGATGAGTCAGAGCTAAAACAGCAATTGATAAATAAACATGTTGATTTATTCAAGAAAATGGATGTATTTTAAATATTAATTCTTAATATAACCTAATCAATAGATTATCACGTGAGAGCTGCACATTATTGGCGGGGCCGGGGAAAACATCATTTTGGGAACAATGAATCAGGTACTCTTACCACTGAAGCAAGATCATCCGGGCACCTGGTGGTGCAGTGCTTTGGAAATGGTCCCCTCGGGGGAATTGTCATTATTTTCTATGCTATTTGCTTATGATATTCATCAGGTGAATTTAATAAATTCCTAATTTGAAATATCCACTATTAAGCCAGTGTTTAACGACGTTAAGATGGCAATGTGCAGATCATGTTATCAGGGTGGGGCGGTAGCGTATATTACTTATACAAATCATCATTCATTTCAATGATTGTTATTGAATTATTTATTGTTGTGAATAAAAAGACATTATGAATATTGGTTTGACTTTGCATATCAGGTTTTTTATTACTCGCTGTAATGTACGAGCCTGTCGTGAATAACGTCGAGAACCCATCCGTTGCGTTTGTGATTATTTTGTTGACTAAACAGACACCCGTTTCTCTGAAGTAAAATCCCAGACTAAATCATCACATAACCATGACATTTTTCTGATATTCCCCGGTAACGCCAGATGTCGACTCGCTTATCTCATCCGCCCGACATGCAGGGAAAGATCATCAGAAGTACACTTTTTGTACTAAATAATTCGCATTTTATGTTTAAAAATTGAGATATTCCTTATTACCTAAAGCTGTTTTTTATTGCTTATACATGATCAAATACTTCTTACATAATTAAGGAGAACAAAATGGAACTTAAAAAATTGATGGAACATATTTCTATTATCCCCGATTACAGACAA
>NZ_JAVUPQ010000062.1:0-25418 GCF_032029835.1 Escherichia sp. AM3
GGTGGAGCTGCATGACAAAGTCATCGGGCATTATCTGAACATAAAACACTATCAATAAGTTGGAGTCATTACCCAATTTGTTAAACACAACATACAACTCATTACCCTGCAAATAATTACAACTGGCAAAAGCCAGAGACGGGCTTTTATGCCCAGGAGATGACTCATGATGAGCAATGTTAAGAAAAAAGATGTGCCGCTGATAAGCATCAGCCTGGTGGCCATTCTTTTCATCGCAGCTGCATTAAGCCTTTTCCCACAACAATCGGCCGACGCGGCCAACGCAATATACACTTTTGTTACTCGTACGTTAGGTTCCGCCGTACAGGTATTGGTTTTGCTGGCAATGGGACTGGTGATTTATTTAGCCACCAGTAAATACGGCAATATTCGTCTTGGCGAAGGAAAACCGGAATACAGCACGCTCTCCTGGCTGTTTATGTTTATTTGTGCCGGTTTAGGTTCTTCTACGCTTTATTGGGGGGTTGCTGAATGGGCCTATTATTATCAAACACCTGGATTAAATATCGCACCGCGTTCACAACAGGCACTCGAATTTAGCGTTCCCTACTCTTTCTTCCACTGGGGCATAAGCGCCTGGGCAACTTATACGCTGGCCTCATTAATCATGGCTTATCACTTTCATGTGCGGAAAAACAAAGGTCTGAGCCTTTCCGGCATTATTGCTGCTATTACCGGCGTTCGCCCGCAAGGCCCATGGGGAAAACTGGTCGATTTGATGTTCCTGATCGCCACTGTCGGCGCACTGACCATTTCCCTTGTTGTTACCGCAGCAACCTTTACCCGTGGGCTTTCCGCGCTGACCGGTTTACCCGATAACTTCACCGTGCAGGCATTTGTGATCCTGCTTTCCGGCGGCATTTTTTGCCTAAGCTCGTGGATTGGTATCAACAACGGTTTGCAACGTCTGAGCAAAATGGTTGGCTGGGGCGCGTTCCTGCTGCCATTACTGGTGCTGATTGTCGGCCCAACCGAATTTATTACCAACAGCATCATCAATGCCATCGGCCTGACCACGCAAAACTTCCTGCAAATGAGCTTATTCACCGATCCGCTTGGCGATGGTTCATTTACCCGCAACTGGACCGTTTTCTACTGGCTGTGGTGGATCTCATACACCCCTGGCGTAGCAATGTTTGTCACCTGCGTTTCCCGCGGTCGTAAGATTAAAGAAGTTATCTGGGGACTGATCCTCGGCAGCACCGTCGGTTGCTGGTTCTTCTTTGGCGTAATGGAAAGCTATGCCATTCATCAGTTTATCAATGGCGTAATCAACGTCCCACAGGTGCTGGAAACACTGGGCGGCGAAACAGCTGTACAGCAAGTTCTGATGTCGTTGCCAGCCGGTAAATTGTTCCTCGCCGCATACCTAGGCGTGATGATTATTTTCCTTGCCTCGCATATGGATGCAGTGGCCTACACCATGGCGGCGACCAGTACGCGTAATCTCCAGGAAGGTGACGATCCTGACCGTGGGCTGCGTCTTTTCTGGTGCGTGGTGATCACTCTGATCCCGCTTTCCATCTTGTTTACCGGTGCTTCGCTGGAAACGATGAAAACCACCGTCGTGCTCACAGCCCTTCCCTTCCTCGTCATTTTACTGGTGAAAGTCGGCGGGTTTATTCGCTGGCTGAAACAGGATTACGCCGACATTCCGGCTCATCAAGTTGAACATTATCTCCCGCAGACACCGGTTGAAGCCCTGGAAAAAACGCCAGTGCTCCCTGCGGGAACCGTATTCAAAGGCGACAACTGAGCGCCATCATCCTAACGATAAAGGTATCCCTATGAGCAATCTGAGCCCTGACTTTGTACTACCCGAAAATTTTTGCGCTAACCCGCAAGAGGCGTGGACCATTCCTGCCCGTTTTTATACCGATCAGAACGCGTTTGAACACGAAAAAGAGAACGTCTTCGCCAAAAGCTGGATTTGCGTCGCTCACAGCAGCGAACTGGCGAATGCCAATGATTATGTGACGCGTGAGATCATTGGCGAAAGCATCGTGCTGGTACGCGGTCGTGATAAGGTTTTGCGCGCGTTCTATAACGTGTGTCCGCACCGTGGTCATCAGTTGTTGAGCGGTGAAGGAAAAGCAAAAAATGTGATTACCTGCCCGTATCACGCATGGGCATTCAAACTCGATGGCAACCTGGCCCATGCACGTAACTGCGAAAACGTCGCCAATTTCGATAGCGACAAAGCGCAACTGGTTCCGGTGCGTCTGGAAGAATATGCCGGATTCGTCTTCATCAACATGGACCCCAACGCCACCAGCGTAGAAGATCAATTACCCGGCCTGGGCGCGAAAGTGCTGGAAGCCTGCCCGGAAGTCCACGATCTGAAACTGGCGGCCCGCTTTACCACCCGCACGCCTGCCAACTGGAAGAACATTGTCGATAACTATCTCGAGTGCTATCACTGTGGTCCGGCGCATCCAGGTTTCTCCGACTCCGTACAGGTTGATCGTTACTGGCACACCATGCACGGTAACTGGACGCTGCAATACGGTTTCGCCAAACCGTCCGAACAGTCGTTTAAATTTGAAGAGGGTACGGATGCGGCATTCCACGGTTTCTGGCTGTGGCCGTGCACGATGCTGAACGTCACCCCGATCAAAGGGATGATGACGGTCATTTATGAATTCCCGGTGGATTCTGAAACTACCCTGCAAAACTACGATATTTACTTCACCAATGAAGAGTTAACCGACGAGCAAAAATCGCTGATTGAGTGGTATCGCGATGTGTTCCGTCCGGAAGATTTACGTCTGGTTGAAAGCGTACAGAAAGGGCTGAAATCGCGTGGCTATCGTGGTCAGGGGCGCATCATGGCCGACAGTAGCGGTAGTGGCATTTCCGAACATGGTATCGCCCATTTCCATAATCTGCTGGCGCAGGTGTTTAAGGACTAATGACATCGGCGGCGGTATTTTCCGCCGCTGGGCTGATTTTTGATGGAGTACAGCAATGTCAGACTATCAAATGTTTGAAGTACAGGTGAGCCAGGTTGAACCCCTTACCGAACAGGTGAAACGCTTCACGCTGGTGGCAACCGATGGCAAACCATTACCTGCGTTTACCGGAGGAAGTCACGTCATTGTGCAGATGAGCGATGGTGATAACCAGTACAGCAATGCGTATTCACTACTGAGTTCGCCGCATGACACCTCTTGTTATCAGATTGCCGTTCGGCTGGAGGAAAACTCGCGCGGCGGTTCCCGCTTTTTGCATCAGCAGGTAAAAGTGGGCAATCGGTTAACGATTTCAACGCCTAATAACCTGTTTGCGCTAATTCCCTCAGCCAGAAAGCATCTGTTTATCGCGGGCGGTATTGGTATCACCCCTTTCCTGTCGCACATGGCAGAGCTGCAACACAGCGACGTCGACTGGCAGCTACATTACTGCTCGCGAAATCCAGAAAGTTGCGCATTTCGTGATGAGCTAGTCCAGCATCCGCAGGCTGAGAAAGTTCACTTGCATCACTCATCAACCGGAACACGACTGGAATTAGCGCGATTATTGGCGGATATCGAACCTGGCACACACGTTTATACCTGTGGTCCCGAGGCGCTAAATGAAGCGGTAAGAAGTGAAGCTGCGCGTCTGGACATCGCCGCCGATACGCTGCACTTTGAGCAATTTGCTATCGAAGACAAAACCGGCGATGCCTTTACCCTGGTGCTTGCCCGTTCCGGAAAAGAGTTTGTGGTGCCGGAAGAGATGACTATTTTGCAGGTTATTGAAAATAATAAAGCCGCGAAAGTGGAATGTTTATGTCGTGAAGGGGTATGCGGAACCTGCGAAACAGCAATACTGGAAGGTGAAGCTGACCATCGGGATCAGTATTTTAGCGATGAAGAGCGTGCCAGCCAGCAAAGTATGTTGATCTGTTGTTCGCGTGCGAAGGGTAAACGCCTGGTGTTGGATTTGTAGTTTGCCAAAGCCGGATGTGGCGCTGAGCGCGCCCAGTCCGGCTTCGGAAGATTTTACTGCGGATATTCCTGCAATAAATTGTGTAATGCTTCCGCCATCAGCTCACCACGCCAGCCGGAAATCAGCTCCGGCAAATTGTTCTGCGGTTTCAGTTTCCAGTGCCAGTTCAGCAGTTGGTTGATTTGCCGACGCGATGCCAGCAATTCGGCGCTGATCTTATGCGTTTCGCTCACGTCAGTAATCAGCGACTTAATCGCTTTAAACGCTTTACGATAACCCGGCATGTCCATCAGGTTAAGCATCGGCTGCGGTAAGGCCTCTTCCGGCAATGTCTGCGCTTTTTCCACCAGCGCCAGCAGCGTTTTACCGTGAAAGCGGATTTCGCTACCGGATAAACCCAGGCTGTCCAGTTCGCCTAAACTTCCCGGCATATAACGCGCGACCGACCACAAATGCTCTTCACGCACGACAAAGTTCACCGCCAGATCACGCTCACGAGCCTTGCGCAGTCGCCAGTCGGCTAACAGTTGCAGACAGGCCAGTTGGCGTGTGCGTAATTGCCAGGCATTGGTCATATCACGCCAGGCATCTTCCGGCGCAACGACTTCCTGACGACGCATTTGCATCAGGCGGCATTCATCCAGCGCCGCAGGTAGCCAGCCGGAGGCCTCCGTTTCTACCATAAGCTTGGCGGTGATCGGTAACAGATACCAGACATCAGCCGCTGCGTATTCACACTGACGTTCGGTCAGCGGTCTGGCCAGCCAGTCGGTGCGCGATTCACTCTTGTCCAGCGTAACGCCGGAATACTCTTCCACCATGGAAGCGAACCCCCATGACATCGGGCGTCCGCAGAAGGCAGCAAGGATTTGCGTGTCAATCAGGGGTTGTGGTAATTCGCCAAAGACATTGAGGAACACTTCCAGATCTTCACTGCCTGCATGGAGAAATTTTGTGATGGACGGATCGCGCAGGATCGCTTTCAGCGGTGACCAGTCGGTGATCCCGAGAGGATCAATTAACGCCAGATGCTCACCATCAAAAAGTTGAATTAAACCCAGCTGCGGGTAATAAGTGCGCGTACGAACAAATTCAGTATCCAGGGCTATCGCCGGAAAGGCACGGACGGCTTCACACAAAGAAGCCAGCGCATCGTCCGTGGTAATCATTTGGTAATTCAAATTGTATTCTCTTTAGTGGGCGTCAAAAAAAACGCCGGATTAACCGGCGTCTGACGACTGACTTAACGCTCAGGCTTTATTGTCCACTTTGCCGCGCGCTTCGTCACGTAATTCTCGTCGCAAAATTTTTCCGACGTTAGATTTCGGTAACTCATCACGAAACTCCACCAGCTTCGGTACTTTGTAGCCCGTGAGCTGACGGCGGCAAAAGGTCACCAGTGACTCTTCGGTAAGCGATGGATCTTTTTTCACTACGAAGATTTTCACCGCTTCACCACTGGAGCCGGAAGGTACGCCAACAGCCGCGACTTCCTGTACGCCAGGATGCTGCATGACGACATCTTCAATCTCGTTGGGATAGACGTTAAAACCGGAAACCAGAATCATGTCTTTTTTACGATCGACAATGCGCAGGAACCCTTCTTCATCCATCACCGCGATGTCGCCGGTGTGTAACCAGCCATTTTTGATGATTTCATCGGTAGCATCGGGACGCTGCCAGTAACCCAGCATCACCTGCGGTCCTTTGACACAAAGCTCACCCGGTTGACCTGGTGGTACTTCATTATCATCATCATCCACCAGTTTGGCTTCCGTCGACGGCACCGGCAAACCGATGCTACCACTATGATAATCAATATCATATGGGTTAACGCTGACCAGCGGCGCACACTCGGTAAGGCCATAGCCTTCCAGCAGATACTGTCCGGTCAGTTTCACCCAACGCTCTGCCACCACTTGCTGCACTGGCATCCCACCGCCTGCGGAAAGATGCAGACTGGAGAAATCCAGCTGCTGGAACTCTTTATTGTTCAGCAACGCATTGAACAAGGTGTTAACGCCAGTGATAGCGGTAAACGGATATTTCGCTAACTCTTTTACCAACCCTGGAATATCACGCGGGTTAGTGATAAGCAGGTTCTGCCCACCCAGTTCGATAAACAGCAGGCAGTTAATGGTCAGGGCAAAAATGTGATACAGCGGCAGTGCCGTTACTACCAGTTCTTTACCTGGATGCAGCAACGGCCCATAGGTGGCGTTGACCTGTTCCAGGTTCGCCAGCATATTGCGGTGAGTCAGCATCGCGCCTTTCGCCACACCTGTGGTGCCGCCGGTGTATTGCAGGAAGGCTAAATCTTCCGGCACCAGTTCGGGTTTGACGTACTGCATCCGGTAGCCGTTATGCAGTGCGCTACGAAATGAAATGGCATCTGGCAGATGGTATTTCGGCACCAAACGCTTGATGTATTTAACAACGAAATTGACTACCGTGCCTTTTGCCGTAGATAGCTGATCGCCCATACGGGTCAGAATTACGTGCTGAACGGCGGTTTTATCAACCACTTTTTCCAGTGTGTGAGCAAAGTTAGACACGATAACAATCGCCGATGCGCCGCTATCGTTAAGCTGATGCTCAAGCTCACGCGGGGTATACAACGGGTTAACGTTTACGACGATCATCCCGGCACGCAAAATGCCAAACAGCGCCACCGGATATTGCAATAAATTAGGCATCATCAACGCAACGCGATCGCCTTTCTTCAGCCCCAACCCTTGTTGCAAATAAGCGGCAAACGCGCGACTGCGTTCTTCCAGCTTGCGGAAGGTCATCACCTCCCCCATATTCACAAACGCAGGCTGATCGGCGTAGCGCGCGACCGACTGCTCAAACATATCTACCAGAGATTGATAACGGTCAGGGTTGATCTCCGTCGGAACGTCCGCGGGATAACGGTTAAGCCAAACCTTCTTCAATTCTTCACCTCTAAAATGCGTGTTCGTCGTCATCGCAACCCCAAATGATATACATGCTGTTAACATAATATTAACTCATCATACCAGCTTGATAATTACCCAACGAAAAGGTTGCGAAGCGCGTCACTATTTATTTTTATCTTTACCGTAAGAATGCAGAAACAGCGGACCAGCCGCTGTTTCTTTTTCTTTAAAAACAAGCAATTATTCAGTTACAACTGTTTGTACTCTCGCGGGACCGGGATTATACCAGCCCCATCCGCCGTAGCCATAGGGCCAGCCACGACCGCCATAAAACCATGGATCAATCGGCTGAGGCGGCATAATCACCTGCTGGGTTAAATGCCAACGTTTGTAACCCGTTACTTGCATCACCATAAATTTATAGGGCGTATTGCCGATTTTGCCGTCAACCGCACCAGTGATTGGCCCGACTACCGTAACCAGTTGTCCACGGAAATCCACCGGGTCCAGAAAACCGTTCACATCGGCATAAATGCGACCGCGAGAAGGTTCTCCCAGCGTCGGTCTGGCTCCGCTGTCCAGCGGTACGGTAGCAATTTCCAGGCGGGTTTTCCCTTGCTGGTTTTGTACCGCAACCACTTTGCCACCAAAGCGTGCCTCCTGACCAACGTACAGCTGCGGCGCACTCATCACCCGAACTAAATCTTGTTGCGGCGTGGGACTGCTGCCTTTAATGGCGTCCGGCACAGTGACACAACCGCTCAGCATTAGCGCAAACGTACCTGCCAGTATGCCTTTGATAACATTCTTTTGAACCGCCATGGTGCGACTCCTTTTTTTCTCAGGGCATACTCTTAAGATTCATTCTTTGCCCGGAAGTTTCTTCCATGCGACGTTGTTACGTAAATAAACCGGTTCGGCATGTTCCACCGCCACCGTTTTACCCTCGGCAAACATCTGACACGCAATCGGCAGCATATCTTCAGCAGCAGGCAGTAACACTTCGCCATCGCGCAAAACCAGCCCGCTCTCTTTACCGAGATCCGGCCAAGCTTGCCAGCCCGTCCCTACCGTCACCCATTCGCCGGAAAGCTGTTGCATTCGTTCATGGACGATTTCGGGTTTGAGTACGGCTTCGGTTTCTTCACCGTGCCAGATACCGTTTTCATCACGCTGATATTCGGCCCAGTAAACTTCGCCCATTCGCGCGTCAATGGCTGCCAGCACGCGGGTTGCGCCGTTTTTGCGCCACGCCCCTTGCGCCATCGTCATTAGCGTGGAGACGCCAATCATCGGTAATTCCGCGCCAAGCGCCAGCCCTTGCGCGATGCCAATACCAATGCGCACGCCAGTAAAGCTACCGGGGCCGCGCCCGTAAGCCAGAGCGTTAATATCAGTCAGGGAAGTTCCGCTGGTGGTCAGGATATCCTGCACCATCGGTAAGATTCGTTGAGTATGTTCACGAGGGCAAAGCTCAAAATGAGCGTTGACAGTACCGTCGTTCCACAGGGCGACAGAGCAGGCCTCTGTCGCGGTATCGATAGCCAGAATTCGCATGGGTCTTCGTGCTTAGATCAATAAAAAGGCGCGCATCATACCATACTCCGTAACAAATTACCTGGAGGATGGTATCGCAAGGAAACGAACCGCACGGGCAATGTCACGGGTGCGTGGCGCGGGCGGCAGACTGGCGAGAAACGTCGCGCCGTAAGGACGCATCACCAGCCGATTGTCACAAATCACCAGCACGCCACGATCGTCGGCGTCGCGAATCAGTCGCCCTACCCCCTGTTTGAGAGTAATGACGGCATCTGGTAGTTGCACTTCATCGAACGGGTCGCCACCGCGCAAACGACAATCTTCCATGCGCGCTTTTAACAGTGGATCATCCGGCGAGGTAAACGGCAATTTGTCGATAATTACCAATGACAATGTATCGCCACGCACGTCCACCCCTTCCCAGAAACTACTGGTTGCCACAAGAAGCGCATTACCGGCACTGACAAACTGCTGCAACAGTTGGCCTTTACTGGTTTCCCCCTGCAACAAAACGGGAAGCGTCATGGTAGCGCGGAACTGCTCGGCCAGATCGCGCATCATGGCGTGCGAGGTACAAAGCATAAAACAACGACCGTTGTTAGCTTCGATGATCGGTCGCAGCATTGCCGCTAACTGGCGAGCAGAACCTGGCTGGTTGGTTTGCGGCAGATTGCGCGGCACACAGAGTAACGCCTGGCGGCTGTAATCAAACGGGCTTGGCAATAGCAACGACTCCGCCTGTTCTATCCCAAGCCGCGAGGTGAAATGATGCAGATCGTCGTTCACCGACAGCGTTGCTGAGGTGAAGATCCAGCTACCGGGCTTTTGCGCCATTAACTCTTTGAATTTATCCGCCACGCTGAGCGGCGTGAGAGCCAGAGTAAAATGGCGCGAAGTGCATTCGTACCAGTAGCTGTAGCCCGGCTGATTGATCTCTTTTAGCCGCTTCAGCCGTGTGCGATACAACGTGGCGCGCTCAAATGCCGCATCCAGCAAGGCGGAACGCCCCAGTGACAGTTTCGCCACGTCATAACAAAGTTCCAGGGTGTCATCGAGCAGTAAAAATGCCCGCTGAATTTGCGGATTAGCTAACAGCTCACGCAGGTTACCGCGATAACCTGGCTCACCGAGTTGCAGACGAAAATCCTGCGCACTCTGGGCAAGACGATCAGCGCACTTTTGTAACTGCTGGGTGTCTTTTAATTCGGTGCGGTAGGCGATGGTGATGTCTTTTGCCAGGTCGAGCAGTTGTCGACTGGAGAGTGACTGACCAAAATACTGGCTGGCAATGTCCGGTAGCTGGTGGGCTTCGTCGAAGATCATGACGTCCGCTTCCGGGATCAGTTCGCCAAATCCACTCTCTTTAACCACCATATCCGCCAGAAAGAGATGATGGTTTACCACCACCACATCGGCGTCCATCGCTTTTTTACGTGCTTTGACCACAAAGCAATCTTTATACATCGGGCAGTCGCTGCCAAGACAGTTGTCGTTGGTGCTGGTGACCAGCGGCCACGCCTGTGAATCTTCCGCCACGCTGACGCAGGTGCTGATATCACCATCGACTGTTTGATTAAACCAGGAGCGCAGCAGGATCACATCGCTTAAGATTTGTACCGGCAGATCGCCCCCCGCCAGCGCCTGCTGTTCGAGACGTTCGAGGCAGAGGTAGTTTGAGCGCCCTTTCAGCAGCGCCACGTTGCCCGTATATTTCAATGCCTTTGAGACTGTTGGCAAATCGCGGCTGTAGAGCTGATCCTGCAACGCTTTTGAGCCGGTCGAGATAATGACTTTCTTTTTCGCCCGCAGCGCAGGAGCCAGGTAAGCGTAGGTTTTGCCCGTACCGGTTCCTGCTTCCACCACCAGCGGCTGGCCTTTTTCTATCGCCTGGGTGACGGCTACCGCCATCTGTCGCTGTGGTTCTCGCGGCTTAAAGCCTGGTATCGCTTTCGCCAGCTGACCGTCTGGTGCAAAATCGTCCGTCACACTACCCCCTGTTGATTTGAACAGGGATTATGTCAGGATGAGGGCGCTTTCGCCAGTTGAAGTGGTGACGGCGACCTCACATTGTGGCAGTCTTTGCAGCACGAAAATGGAAGTATAATGAGGACAAAATGATGACTATCGTTCGTATCGATGCTGAAGCCCGCTGGTCTGATGTAGTAATCCACAACAACACGCTCTACTACACTGGTGTACCGGAAAACCTCGACGCCGATGCCTTTGAGCAAACCGCCAACACGCTGGCACAGATTGACGCCGTGCTGGAAAAACAGGGCAGCAATAAATCGAGCATTCTGGATGCCACCATTTTCCTGGCCGATAAAAACGACTTCGCGGCGATGAATAAAGCGTGGGATGCCTGGGTTGTGGCGGGTCATGCGCCGGTGCGCTGCACGGTGCAAGCGGGGCTGATGAACCCGAAGTATAAAGTTGAAATTAAGATTGTGGCTGCGGTGTAAGCTTTATCGAAGCAAAATAAGTCAGACGATAATTTATCGATAATACTGGTCGGTTTTACATAAATCGACCAGAGATTAAGATATTACTGTTGATGCTCCTGCTAATTCATTATTTATTTTTATAATTTCAATTTTAGCTATAAAGCTAACTATATAAATAAACATAACCATGCCGTTGTGTTCGCCCTTCGATTAGCACCTCTGGTTTTCTTTCTTAGCTGAACAATCTGGTTATAGCGTGCGGACTGACCGTTAATTTTCTCCATCTTACTGGATAACACACCATGAGCTGCTACCTTTAAAACACCTGAATGTCAACAGGTTAACTCGTGCCATATCGTTATAATCCCTTTGATATTAGATGCAAATTAAGGTCATATATAGCCTTATCGATAACATGGTTAATTTTAAGGATAAGAATATGCCTGCTGTAATAGATAAAGCCCTGGATTTCATTGGTGCCATGGATGTATCAGCGCCAACACCAAGTTCGATGAATGAAAGCACAGCGAAGGGAATCTTTAAATATTTAAAAGAACTGGGAGTACCCGCGAGTGCCGCTGATATTACGGCGCGAGCTGACCAGGAAGGCTGGAACCCTGGGTTCACGGAAAAAATGGTTGGATGGGCAAAAAAAATGGAGTCTGGTGAACGCACTGTAATTAAAAATCCTGAATACTTTTCAACATATATGCAGGAAGAACTAAAAGCACTGGTCTGAGTTTAATTTATATCAGCATAAATGGGTCAGGACGCTTTTAATCACATATAAAAAGCGTCCTTTTTCTCACAATCAAATAATCATCGGATTCTATAACGAAATCGATACGGATTAGTGTGTTACTCGTCTTCATCCTCAAAACGCGCCACGATTCGCTCGCCGGAGTGGTTGGCACGCAGCTCTTCTGCCACCAGCGCGATTGCCTGGCCGCTGCTCATCCCTTGTGCCATCAGTTCCTGGATCCGCTCGACAGCTTTTTGCTGCTGTTCATGGGTGAGTGAAGGTAAACCTGCAAACATTGTTAACTCCTGCTAAATTGTTGGCGCTAATTATTTCATGCTACCCGGCACATAGCCAGTAGAGTCAGGACTGATGAAGACGTTATCTCCCGCTGTGATTACTTTACCCTGGCGTCAGGACGCCGCTGAATTTTATTTCTCCCGCTTAAGCCACCTGCCGTGGGCGATGCTTTTACACTCCGGCTATGCCGATCATCCGTATAGCCGCTTTGATATTGTGGTCGCCGATCCGATTTGCACTTTAACCACTTTCGGTAAAGAAACCGTTGTTAGTGAAAGCGAAAAACGCACAACGACCACTGATGACCCGCTACAGGTGCTCCAGCAGGTGCTGGATCGCGCAGACATTCGCCCAACGCATAACGAAGATTTGCCATTTCAGGGCGGCGCACTGGGGTTGTTTGGCTACGATCTGGGCCGCCGTTTTGAGTCACTGCCAGAAATTGCGGAACAAGATATCGTTCTGCCGGATATGGCAGTGGGTATCTACGATTGGGCGCTCATTGTCGACCACCAGCGTCATACAGTTTCTTTGCTGAGTCATAATGATGTCAATGCCCGTCGGGCCTGGCTGGAAAGCCAGCAATTCTCGCCGCAGGAAGATTTCACGCTCACTTCCGACTGGCAATCCAATATGACCCGCGAGCAGTACGGCGAAAAATTTCGCCAGGTACAGGAATATCTGCACAGCGGTGATTGCTATCAGGTGAATCTCGCCCAGCGTTTTCATGCGACCTATTCTGGCGATGAATGGCAGGCATTCCTTCAGCTTAATCAGGCCAACCGCGCGCCATTTAGCGCTTTTTTACGTCTTGAACAGGGTGCAATTTTAAGCCTTTCGCCAGAGCGGTTTATTCTTTGTGATAATAGTGAAATCCAGACCCGCCCGATTAAAGGCACGCTACCACGCCTGCCCGATCCTCAGGAAGATAGCAAACAAGCAGAAAAACTGGCGAACTCAGCGAAAGATCGTGCCGAAAATCTGATGATTGTCGATTTAATGCGTAATGATATCGGTCGTGTTGCCGTAGCCGGTTCGGTAAAAGTACCAGAGCTGTTCGTGGTGGAACCCTTCCCTGCCGTGCATCATCTGGTCAGCACTATAACGGCGCGACTACCAGAACAGTTACACGCCAGCGATCTGCTGCGCGCAGCTTTTCCTGGTGGCTCAATAACCGGGGCTCCGAAAGTACGGGCTATGGAAATTATCGACGAACTGGAACCGCAGCGACGTAATGCCTGGTGCGGCAGCATTGGCTATTTGAGCTTTTGCGGCAACATGGATACCAGCATTACTATCCGCACGCTGACTGCCATTAACGGACAAATATACTGCTCTGCGGGCGGTGGAATTGTCGCCGATAGCCAGGAAGAAGCGGAATATCAGGAAACTTTTGATAAAGTTAATAAGATATTACGCCAACTGGAGAAGTAAGACGTGGAATACCGTAGCCTGACGCTTGATGATTTTTTATCTCGCTTTCAACTTTTGCGCCCGCAAATTAACCGGGAAACCCTAAATCATCGTCAGGCTGCCGTGTTAATCCCCATCGTCCGTCGACCGCAACCGGGGTTGTTGCTGACTCAGCGTTCAATTCATCTGCGTAAACACGCTGGACAAGTGGCATTCCCTGGAGGTGCAGTCGATGACACGGACGCATCAGTTATCGCCGCCGCGCTGCGCGAAGCTGAAGAAGAGGTCGCTATACCGCCTTCCGCCGTTGAAGTTATCGGCGTGCTGCCGCCCGTCGATAGCGTAACTGGCTATCAGGTAACCCCAGTGGTCGGCATTATCCCGCCCGATCTGCCGTATCGCGCCAGTGAAGATGAAGTCTCGGCGGTGTTTGAAATGCCGCTCGCCCAGGCATTACATCTGGGTCGTTATCACCCTTTAGATATCTACCGCCGTGGCGATTCACATCGGGTATGGCTGTCCTGGTACGAACAGTATTTTGTATGGGGAATGACCGCAGGCATAATTCGTGAGCTGGCGCTGCAAATTGGTGTGAAACCCTGACTATACTTATCTTTACATCTACAAAACACTACTTGAGACAATCATCGCAATATTAGTTAAATCGCGGTTTTTGATTAGTTTAATTCATGTGAATAGTTAAGCCAGTCGCCGCGTTCCCTCTTACACTATGCGCTGTTATTAGTTCGTTACTGGAAGTCCAGTCACCTTGTCAGGAGTATTATCGTGATTAGTCTATTCGACATGTTTAAGGTGGGGATTGGTCCCTCATCTTCCCATACCGTAGGGCCTATGAAGGCGGGTAAACAGTTCGTCGATGATCTGGTCGAAAAAGGCTTACTGGATAGCGTTACTCGCGTTGCCGTGGACGTTTATGGTTCACTGTCGCTGACGGGTAAAGGCCACCACACCGATATCGCCATTATTATGGGTCTTGCAGGTAACGAACCTGCCACCGTGGATATCGACAGTATTCCCGGTTTTATTCGCGACGTAGAAGAGCGCGAACGTCTGCTGCTGGCACAGGGACGGCATGAAGTGGATTTCCCTCGCGACAACGGGATGCGTTTTCATAACGGCAACCTGCCGCTGCATGAAAACGGTATGCAAATCCACGCCTATAACGGCGATGAAGTCGTCTACAGCAAAACTTATTATTCCATCGGCGGTGGTTTTATCGTCGATGAAGAACACTTTGGTCAGGATGCTGCCAACGAAGTGAGCGTGCCGTATCCGTTCAAATCTGCCACCGAACTGCTCGCGTACTGTAATGAAACCGGCTATTCGCTGTCTGGTCTCGCTATGCAGAACGAACTGGCGCTGCACAGCAAGAAAGAGATCGACGAGTATTTCGCGCATGTCTGGCAAACCATGCAGGCATGTATCGATCGCGGGATGAACACCGAAGGTGTACTGCCAGGCCCGCTGCGCGTGCCACGTCGTGCGTCTGCCCTGCGCCGGATGTTAGTTTCCAGCGATAAACTGTCTAACGATCCGATGAATGTCATTGACTGGGTAAACATGTTTGCGCTGGCAGTTAACGAAGAAAACGCCGCCGGTGGTCGTGTGGTAACTGCGCCAACCAACGGTGCCTGCGGTATCGTTCCGGCAGTGCTGGCTTACTATGACCACTTTATTGAATCGGTCAGCCCGGACATCTATACCCGTTACTTTATGGCAGCGGGCGCGATTGGTGCATTGTATAAAATGAACGCCTCTATTTCCGGTGCGGAAGTTGGTTGCCAGGGCGAAGTGGGTGTTGCCTGTTCAATGGCTGCTGCGGGTCTTGCAGAACTGCTGGGCGGTAGCCCGGAACAGGTTTGCGTGGCGGCGGAAATTGGCATGGAACACAACCTTGGTTTAACCTGCGACCCGGTTGCAGGGCAGGTTCAGGTGCCGTGCATTGAGCGTAATGCCATTGCCTCTGTGAAGGCGATTAACGCCGCACGGATGGCTCTGCGCCGCACCAGTGCACCGCGCGTCTCGCTGGATAAGGTCATCGAAACGATGTACGAAACCGGTAAGGACATGAACGCCAAATACCGCGAAACCTCACGCGGTGGTCTGGCAATCAAAGTCCAGTGTGACTAATACTTCTTACTCGCCCATCTGCAACGGATGGGCGAATTTATACCCGCTTTCTCGTCTGCTGTAATATTCCCCACTACACTTCCACTGTTGCGTCAGGCGTTTGTCGCCATACGCTTACAGGGTGGCCCGCATGCAAAAAGCACAACGGATCATTAAAACCTATCGCCGTAATCGAATGATTGTTTGTACGATTTGCGCACTCGTTACGCTCGCTTCGACCCTGAGCGTGCGATTTATTTCACAGCGTAACTTAAATCAACAACGGGTAGTACAATTCGCCAATCACGCTGTAGAGGAATTAGATAAAGTACTGCTTCCCCTACAGGCAGGTAGCGAAGTCTTGCTTCCGCTGATTGGTCTGCCCTGCTCTGTCGCCCATTTGCCATTACGTAAACAGGCGGCAAAACTCCAAACTGTGCGATCCATTGGCCTGGTGCAAGACGGCACACTTTATTGCTCCAGCATTTTTGGTTATCGCAATGTGCCCGTCGTGGACATTCTGGCTGAACTTCCTGCACCGCAACCACTTTTACGCCTGACGATCGACCGTGCCCTGATTAAAGGCAGTCCGGTTTTGATTCAATGGACGCCTGCAGCGGGCAGTAGCAATGCTGGGGTCATGGAGATGATTAACATCGACTTACTGACGGCAATGCTCCTTGAGCCACAACTGCCGCAAATCAGTAGCGCCAGCCTGACGGTGGACAAACGGCATTTGCTCTATGGTAATGGGCTGGTAGATTCCCTTCCGCAACCTGAAGACAATGAAAACTATCAGGTTTCTTCGCAACGCTTTCCTTTTACCATTAACGTTAATGGTCCGGGGGCTACGGCGCTGGCATGGCACTATCTTCCAACACAATTACCGCTGGCGGTGCTGCTAAGTTTACTGGTGGGCTACATCGCCTGGCTGGCGACCGCTTACCGGATGAGCTTTTCCCGCGAAATCAATCTGGGCCTGGCGCAACATGAGTTCGAATTGTTCTGTCAGCCTTTGCTTAATGCGCGCAGCCAGCAATGTATTGGTGTAGAGATTTTGCTGCGCTGGAACAATCCGCGTCAGGGCTGGACTTCACCGGATGTGTTTATTCCTATCGCGGAAGAACATCATTTAATTGTGCCACTGACCCGCTATGTGATGGCAGAAACCATTCGTCAGCGCCATGTTTTCCCGATGAGTAGTCAGTTTCATGTTGGCATTAACGTCGCACCCAGCCATTTTCGCCGTGGTGTGCTGATAAAAGATCTCAATCAGTACTGGTTTAGCGCTCACCCGATTCAGCAACTGATCCTCGAAATCACCGAACGCGATGCCTTACTGGATGTTGATTATCGGATTGCCCGCGAGCTACATCGTAAAAACGTCAAACTGGCGATTGATGACTTCGGCACCGGCAACAGTTCATTTTCCTGGCTTGAAACATTACGTCCTGACGTGCTGAAAATTGATAAGTCATTTACCGCAGCTATAGGTTCTGACGCGGTTAACTCGACGGTGACCGATATCATCATCGCGCTGGGGCAAAGACTGAATATTGAACTGGTGGCGGAGGGCGTGGAAACGCAAGAACAGGCGAAGTATTTGCGCCGTCATGGCGTGCATATTTTGCAAGGGTATTTGTACGCACAGCCGATGCCGCTACGTGATTTTCCCAAATGGCTGGCGGGCAGCCAACCGCCGCCCGCCCGGCATAATGGACATATCACGCCCATTATGCCGTTACGTTAATGCTTACTCATCTTCATCGTGCGCCGGTTGCTCTTTAACAATGCGAACCAGATCAACACGATAATCATTGGCTTCAATGATGGTGATATGCAGTGGCCCTACATCAATCACATCGCCCACACGGGGAATGTGACCATTTGCCGAGATCACGAGGCCCGCGACCGTCGCGATATCATCGTCATCGGCAAGGTGCTCAACATCAAGCGCCTGCTGCAAGGCATGCAAATCTGTACCGCCTTTTACCAGCCAGCCGTCACCATCAGTAATGATTTCCGGCGTTTCGTCAGCGTCCGGGAATTCACCCGCAATGGCTTCCAGCACATCCAGCGGCGTGACCAGACCTTGTACCACACCAAACTCGTTGGTCACGATAACAAAGCTCCCGCGAGCACGACGCAGCACGCCCAACAGGTTGATCGGATCGAGGGTTTCCGGGACGATAATCGCCGGAGACGCCGAAGCAATCGCCGCCACATCAACGCCCTCTTCCAGCGCCACCAGCAGTTCTTTAGCACGTACAATACCGATGATTTCATCCAGTTCACCGCGACATACCGGGAACAGACTGTGCGGTGAAGAGAGCAGTTGCTCGCGGATTTCATCGACCCCGAGATTAGCGTCAACCCAGCTTATTTCACCGCGCGGCGTCATGATCCCGCGCAGAGAACGCGACGCCAGCGTCAGTACGCCGTTAATCATGTAACGTTCTTCTTCGGCAAATGCACCTTCCGGGATCGGCATCGGCATCGGGTTATCGGCATCGTGCTGAACATTGGCCTGACGTTTCCCGCCCATCAAACGCAGGATGGCATCGGCAGTACGCGCTCGCAGCGGCAAAGTCGACTGGTGGCGAATAAAGTTGCGACGCGCAATCTGGTTAAACACTTCGATGATGATCGAGAAGCCAATCGCGGCATACAGGTAACCTTTCGGAATGTGGAAACCGAAACCTTCTGCCACCAGACTCAGACCAATCATTAACAGGAAGCTCAGACAGAGCACCACCACCGTGGGGTGCTGGTTAACGAATCGCGTCAGCGGTTTGGATGCCAGCAACATAACCGCCATCGCAATCACTACCGCCGCCATCATCACCGGCAGATGGTTAACCATCCCTACTGCAGTAATTACCGCATCCAACGAGAAGACGGCGTCAAGGATGACAATCTGTGTGACGACCACCCAGAAACTGGCGTAGCCTTTACCGTGGCCGGAATCATGATCGCGGTTTTCCAGCCGTTCATGCAGTTCGGTTGTTGCTTTGAACAGCAAGAATATCCCCCCGAACAACATAATCAGGTCGCGTCCGGAGAAGGAGAAATCCATGACGGTAAATAGCGGTTTGGTCAGCGTGACCATCCATGAAATCAGCGACAGCAGCCCCAGACGCATAATCAGCGCCAGTGATAACCCCAGCAAACGCGCTTTATCGCGTTGTTTTGGCGGCAGTTTGTCAGCAAGAATGGCGATGAAGACCAGGTTATCGATACCCAGCACAATTTCGAGAACAACAAGCGTGAGTAGCCCCGCCCAAATTGAGGGGTCCATTAAGAATTCCATGACAAGCTCCTGCTTAAGGAATAGCTATTCGACGCCAGAAATAATGCAGGCGTAACGACAAAATGCAAACGAAAGGTGCGGCATAGAGTGCCAGAAAGGCAGGCGTTAAAAGGCCTGATGCTGAAATGACGTCGGTGACGATCCATACTGCGGGCTACTGCCCTATACTCCATGGTTGTTAAACGGGAGTTAAACATATCAGAGACGCCTCTGATTTGGCAAAGATTTACCTTCCTTTGCAAACGAATGTGACAAGGATATTTTACCTTTCGAAATTTCTGCTAATCGAAAGTTAAATTACGGATCTTCATCACATAAAATAATTTTTTCGATATCTAAAATAAATCGCGAAACGCAGGGGTTTTTGGTTGTAGCCCTTATCTGAATCGATTCGATTGTGGACGACGATTCAAAAATACATCTGGCACGTTGAGGTGTTAACGATAATAAAGGAGGTAGCAAGTGACCATTGCTATTGTTATAGGCACACATGGTTGGGCTGCAGAGCAGTTGCTTAAAACGGCAGAAATGCTGTTAGGCGAGCAGGAAAACGTCGGCTGGATCGATTTCGTTCCAGGTGAAAATGCCGAAACGCTGATTGAAAAGTACAACGCTCAGTTGGCAAAACTCGACACCACTAAAGGCGTGCTGTTTCTCGTTGATACATGGGGAGGCAGCCCGTTCAATGCTGCCAGCCGCATTGTCGTCGACAAAGAGCATTATGAAGTCATTGCAGGCGTTAACATTCCAATGCTCGTGGAAACGTTAATGGCTCGTGATGATGACCCAAGCTTTGATGAACTGGTTGCGCTGGCAGTAGAAACAGGCCGTGAAGGCGTGAAAGCACTGAAAGCCAAACCGGTTGAAAAAGCCGCGCCAGCACCCGCTGCCGCAGCACCAAAAGCGGCTCCAACTCCGGCAAAACCAATGGGGCCAAACGACTACATGGTTATTGGCCTTGCGCGTATCGACGACCGTCTGATTCACGGTCAGGTCGCCACCCGCTGGACCAAAGAAACCAATGTCTCCCGTATTATTGTTGTTAGTGATGAAGTGGCTGCGGATACCGTTCGTAAGACACTGCTCACCCAGGTTGCACCTCCGGGCGTAACAGCACACGTAGTTGATGTTGCCAAAATGATTCGCGTCTACAACAACCCGAAATATGCTGGCGAACGCGTAATGCTGTTATTTACCAACCCAACAGATGTAGAGCGTCTCGTTGAAGGCGGCGTGAAAATCACCTCTGTTAACGTCGGTGGTATGGCATTCCGTCAGGGTAAAACCCAGGTGAATAACGCGGTTTCGGTTGATGAAAAAGATATCGAGGCGTTCAAGAAACTGAATGCGCGCGGTATTGAGCTGGAAGTCCGTAAGGTTTCCACCGATCCGAAACTGAAAATGATGGATCTGATCAGCAAAATCGATAAGTAACGTATTGTGTTGATTATCACTCAGTTTTCACACTTAAGTCTTACGTAAACAGGAGAAGTACAATGGAGATTACCACTCTTCAAATTGTGCTGGTATTTATCGTAGCCTGTATCGCAGGTATGGGATCAATCCTCGATGAATTTCAGTTTCACCGTCCGCTAATCGCGTGTACCCTGGTGGGTATCGTTCTTGGGGATATGAAAACCGGTATTATTATCGGTGGTACGCTGGAAATGATCGCGCTGGGCTGGATGAACATCGGTGCTGCAGTTGCGCCTGACGCCGCTCTGGCTTCTATCATTTCTACCATTCTGGTTATCGCAGGTCATCAGAGCATTGGTGCAGGTATCGCACTGGCAATCCCTCTGGCCGCTGCGGGCCAGGTACTGACCATCATCGTTCGTACTATTACCGTTGCTTTCCAGCACGCTGCGGATAAGGCTGCTGATAACGGCAACCTGACAGCGATTTCCTGGATCCACGTTTCTTCTCTGTTCCTGCAAGCAATGCGTGTGGCTATTCCGGCCGTCATCGTTGCGCTGTCTGTTGGTACCAGCGAAGTACAGAACATGCTGAATGCGATTCCGGAAGTGGTGACCAATGGTCTGAATATCGCCGGTGGCATGATCGTGGTGGTTGGTTATGCGATGGTTATCAACATGATGCGTGCTGGCTACCTGATGCCGTTCTTCTACCTCGGCTTCGTAACCGCAGCATTCACCAACTTTAACCTGGTTGCTCTGGGTGTGATTGGTACTGTTATGGCAGTGCTCTACATCCAACTTAGCCCGAAATACAACCGCGTAGCCGGTGCGCCTGCTCAGGCAGCTGGTAACAACGATCTCGATAACGAACTGGACTAACAGGTGAGCGAAATGGTTGATACAACTCAAACTACCACCGAGAAAAAACTCACTCAAAGTGATATTCGTGGCGTCTTCCTGCGTTCTAACCTCTTCCAGGGTTCATGGAACTTCGAACGTATGCAGGCACTGGGTTTCTGCTTCTCTATGGTACCGGCAATTCGTCGCCTCTACCCTGAGAACAACGAAGCTCGTAAACAAGCTATTCGCCGTCACCTGGAGTTCTTTAACACCCAGCCGTTCGTGGCTGCGCCGATTCTCGGCGTAACCCTGGCGCTGGAAGAACAGCGTGCTAATGGCGCAGAGATCGACGACGGTGCTATCAACGGTATCAAAGTCGGTTTGATGGGGCCACTGGCTGGTGTAGGCGACCCGATCTTCTGGGGAACCGTACGTCCGGTATTTGCAGCACTGGGTGCCGGTATCGCGATGAGCGGCAGCCTGTTAGGTCCGCTGCTGTTCTTCATCCTGTTTAACCTGGTGCGTCTGGCAACCCGTTACTACGGCGTAGCGTATGGTTACTCCAAAGGTATCGATATCGTTAAAGATATGGGTGGTGGCTTCCTGCAAAAACTGACGGAAGGGGCGTCTATCCTCGGCCTGTTTGTCATGGGGGCATTGGTTAACAAGTGGACACATGTCAACATCCCGCTGGTTGTCTCTCGCATTACTGACCAGACGGGCAAAGAACACGTTACTACTGTCCAGACTATTCTGGACCAGTTAATGCCAGGCCTGGTACCACTGCTGCTGACCTTTGCTTGTATGTGGCTACTGCGCAAAAAAGTTAACCCGCTGTGGATCATCGTTGGCTTCTTCGTCATCGGTATCGCTGGTTACGCTTGCGGCCTGCTGGGACTGTAAGACTGTTGTACACTACCGGGGCCTTTTGGCCCCGTTTTTTTATCTGGAGGATTAATGACAATCACGGACCTGGTACTGATTCTTTTCATCGCCGCACTCCTAGCCTTCGCGATCTACGATCAGTTCATCATGCCCCGCCGTAATGGCCCCACCCTGCTGGCAATTCCTTTGCTCCGGCGTGGTCGCATCGATAGCGTTATCTTCGTCGGATTGATTGTCATTCTTATCTATAACAACGTCACGAATCATGGTGCGTTAATAACGACATGGTTATTAAGCGCACTGGCTCTGATGGGTTTTTATATATTCTGGATCCGCGTTCCGAAGATCATCTTTAAACAAAAAGGTTTTTTCTTCGCCAATGTCTGGATTGAATATAGCCGAATCAAAGCGATGAACTTGTCGGAAGATGGCGTGTTGGTGATGCAATTAGAACAGCGTCGGCTGTTAATCCGCGTTCGAAATATCGACGATCTGGAAAAAATTTATAAGCTTCTCGTTTCAACTCAATAAGTTATGAATTTAGCCAAAGCTATGTTTAGTGTATTTTTAATAATCAGACATAGCTTAGGCTATATTACCTCTTCCCTTATTTGTTATTTATTTTAACGTTTCATTGATATATAAATCTAAATGTAAATCGTTATCAATAAAGCAATGAAATAATATATTCCAACAGTTGTTTTATATTCTCAAAATATGTTAAGGTTGCGCCCTCATTTGGGGAGTAGCCGATTTCCAGATTCCGGAAATGTACGTGTCAACATACTCGTTGCAAAACGTGGCACGTACGGACTGAATACTTTCAGTCAGGCGAGACCATATGCACATCAATCGCTATGCCTGCATGAACGCGAAAACCATCGCGGCTTGTTGTTCATGTATGCATGTTTGCTGGGGGCGATGATGTGTTTTATGGATACCCCGGTCAGGACATTGTCATGAATATCACTGCTACTGTTCTTCTTGCGTTTGGTATGTCGATGGATGCATTTGCTGCATCAATCGGTAAAGGTGCCACCCTCCATAAACCGAAATTTTCTGAAGCATTGCGAACCGGCCTTATTTTTGGTGCCGTCGAAACCCTGACGCCGCTGATCGGCTGGGGAATGGGCATGTTAGCCAGCCGGTTTGTCCTTGAATGGAACCACTGGATTGCGTTTGTGCTGCTGATATTCCTCGGCGGGCGAATGATTATTGAGGGTTTTCGTGGCGCAGATGATGAAGATGAAGAGCCGCGCCGTCGACACGGTTTCTGGCTACTGGTAACCACCGCGATTGCCACCAGCCTGGATGCCATGGCTGTGGGTGTTGGTCTTGCTTTCCTGCAGGTCAACATTATCGCGACCGCATTGGCCATTGGTTGTGCAACCTTGATTATGTCAACATTAGGGATGATGGTTGGTCGCTTTATCGGCTCAATTATTGGGAAAAAAGCGGAAATTCTCGGCGGGCTGGTACTGATCGGCATCGGCGTCCAGATCCTCTGGACGCACTTCCACGGTTAATAAGAACGCTGCCAGAGGTGAATATTAAAGTCCGTCTGGCAGTCGAACACTTCTTTTGCTGCCAGTGTTTGCCAGACTTCTGGCTTCGCACGCCAGGCAAACGGCGTCATCTGCAATAATGCGACGGCTTCATCACCGCGAAGACGCATCGGATAACACAACTCCGCACTCTGCTGTAATGTAAAACCTTCCAGTTGTTCTGCATGAGGTGCATGAAGATGTACTTCATTGTAAATCAGCCCCTTCAGCTCCATCAAATGTCGCGGTCCCGGCGTGGCAGTAATGACCCAGCCGCCGGGCTTCACTACTCGTGCTAATTCTTCTGCTTTACACGGCGCGTAAATACGTATTATGGCGTCCATACTGGTATCGGAAAACGGCAAACGGTGGCTGGAAGCGACACAAAAAGTGACCTGCGGATAGCGTTTCGCCGCCGCTTTTATCGCTACCTTCGAAACATCCAGACCAAACGTGGTGATTTCGGGCAACGCATCGGCAAATGCGTGTGTGTAATACCCTTCACCACAGCCAATATCCAGCACCGCCGTGGCCTTATCATCAAGCCGTTCCCTCAGTTGGGCGACAATTGCATCACGCAGCGGCTGATAATGTCCGGCATCTAAGAATGCGCGGCGTGCTTGCATCATTTCCGCGCTGTCGCCCGGATCACGAGACCGTTTATGCTGAACGGGCAGCAGATTGACATACCCTTCTTTCGCCATATCAAACTGATGTCGCTGGGGACAGATATAGCTGTTTTTTTCACGCGAAAGAGGCTGATGGCAAAGTGGACAGGAAAAAGACATGACAACTCCGGCAGGATACTAAAGGCCGCAAGTGTAACGCGAATCACGCGGCGGGCAAATATCCGAACGCCAGGAGCGAAGATAAAGCATAGTAAAAAGCCTCGCATTCGACGAGGCTTTATAGCGAGATTGAAGCGTATTCACACTTCAGATCAGTGGATTCGATCAGATAGCTGTTACGTTAACAGCTGCCGGACCTTTCTGGCCGTCCTGAATTTCGAACTCAACGTTCTGACCTTCAGCCAGAGTTTTGAAGCCATTACCCTGGATAGCGGAGAAGTGTACGAACACGTCTTTGCTGCCATCAGCCGGAGTAATGAAGCCAAAACCTTTAGACTCGTTGAACCACTTAACCTGACCTTTAATCTTTGCCATTTGAAAAATTCCTTAGATTGTTTTCTTCGCCCGCAGGCATAACATAGATAAAACTGACCCATTACTGCATGAGGCACCAATATAAGGCTCGGCAGAGAAGCGGTATTCAACGTCAACGTGTTTACTCAGGACTTCTTTACTGAAAATGCCACACATAAACAGAACTGTACCTCGTTTAACCCGAAATCTGTTATCACATACAACGTTAATTATGGCAAGCCATTTTTAAACATGTCTCGATCAGACGCACAAATCTCGATACGTCTTCCACTTTTTTTGCACACTTATGCAACGGAATACGCGCCGATATATCATTGTGCTTAACCTTGCCAGTTCAGGCAGATACTTAAACTGGCGTAGTTTCTAACATAGTTCAATAAGTTCAGTTGTTCCAGGCCAGTGGGAGAAGTTATTACATAGTGCGTGCAATATCACATTTTTTGCTATGCAATGAATAAAAAGTTATATCACTTTTTCTCATAAAACAGTCAGTTAACGGCTATCAATTACCCTAAAGAGAAGTCAATCCCCAAAGGGATTGAAAATTTAAAATAAGAAAAATTGATGAATGAGCAAAAAATCAAGAGAGAAACGTTTCGCTAATAAATAATACCACGCTTAATCACAAATCCGATGTAAACATCCTAATAAATTAATGAGGAAAATATCTTTTTCTGATATCCCGTTACGCAAATAAATAATATGATAATTATTTGAAGTCAGACCAGAGTTTTAATTTGAAGCAGTTGCACCATGGCAGTGCGGGTGATGCTGCCAACTTACTGATTTAGTGTATGATGGTGTTTTTGAGGTGCTCCAGTGGCTTCTGTTTCTATCAG